>DASPJI010000199.1:0-12409 GCA_035628695.1 Thermoanaerobaculia bacterium
GGACCGGCGCCCCCCCGTCTACCGGAAAGGCCCATACGTCGATGAAGCCGCCGCTCCCCACCACCGCGTAGACGGTGCGGCCGTCGGCGCTCCAGGCCGGAGAGGAGAGGGTGCCGCCGATGTCTCCGGCAGGAGGCGCCAGCTCGGTCTCCGCGCCGCCCGCGCCGCCGGCGAGATCGCGGATCACCACCCGCCAGGCCCGCTGGTTGGCCTCCGGGGCTCCCTGGCGGTGGCGGACCACGGCGAGGCGCCGGCCGTCGGGCGAGATGCGCGGCCGGTCGTAGACCGTCTCGACCGCCGGCTCGGTCAGGTCCTCGACCGCGCCGGTCCGCAGGTCCACGCGCACGAGCTGCGAGAGGCCGTGGCGGTTGCGCACGGCCACGGCCCAGGTGCCGTCGGGCGCCGGGTCGGGGTCGCGCACGTCGGCGCCCCGGGTGACGCGCCGCACCTCGCCGCTTTCGAGAGCCCAGAGGAACAGATCGGGGTGGATGAACCCCTCGCCGTCGGGCTCGAAGCGGACGAAGAGGATGGACCGGCCGTCGCGCAGCCAGCGCGGGGTGGTGGGCTCGATGCCGTTCCTCGACTCCAGGGTGTGGAGCGGCTCGCGGGGGAGGGGCCGGTCGCGGACCGCCGGCACGTCCTGGGGGTCGCGTTCGAGGATCTCCTCCTGCTCCTCGCGGTACTCCTCCTCGGCCTCGGTGTTCGGCCCCGTGGGCCAGACCACCAGGCGGGCGGGGTCGTCCCGGGAGTCGAGGACGATGGCGAGCTTCTCGCCGTCCGGCGAGACGGCGGGGGTGCCGGTGGTCCAGGAGAGGTCCTGCCAGAGCTCCCCCTCCAACCGTTCCCCGAGCCGCCGCTCCACCTCCATGGCGCGCCAGGTCAGCTCGGCGCGGAAGCGGTCGTAGAGGTTGGCGGGGGAGTCGCCGAAGACGCCCTGGAAGGCCTCGTCGAAGCTGCGGGCGCGCCGCGCCGTCATCCGCGCCCAGAGGTTGCGCAGGCTCCCCGGGCCGGTGCGCTCCTCCAGCCATTCGAGATAGGCGGAGCCGAGCAGATAGGCCATGGACATCCCCTGCCAGCTCCGCGAGTCGTTGGCGAGCTGGCCGTAGCTCGGCAGCTTCCCCCCCTGCGCCCAGCGCCGCAGCATCGCCGCCCGCAGGTCGCTGTGCGGGCGCCCCGAGCCGGTGAGCCGCCCCTCGACCACCGTGGCATAGCCCTCGGTGACCCAGCGCGGCGCCCCCAGGGTGATGGGGCCGGCGGGGACCAGCCGGGTCAGCATCTGCCGCGCCGGGTTGCGCGAGGGCCGCAGCAGGTGGACCAGGTGGGTCGCCTCGTGGACGATGAGCAGCTCGGGCCAGTCCAGATAGTGGCCGATGGTGGACTCCGGGCCGGGCGGGCTGGTCCACAGCACCATGCGCGGCCACCCCAGGAAGGGGTAGGCCATGCCGTTGGCGTTGGCGACCGGGTCCGAGACCAGGACGTCCACCACCTCGGGCGGGTCGTACCCCACCTCCTGGACCACCCGCTCGTGGATGGACTCCAGGCGGACGGCGGCGTACCGGGCCCAGGCCTCGGACGGCGCCGGGTAGTGGAGCCGATAGTGCTCGGTGGTGACGGTGCGCCAGTCCCCCGCGGGCCCCTGGGTGAGCAGGGGGCCCTGGGCCCGGGCCGGGAAGAACGGCGATCCGGCGAGGATCCCGGCGAGGAGCAGGAGACCGGCGCGGCGCATGTTGACCTCGATCCCTTCCGTCAGACCGCCGGCTTCTTCGGCGGCAGGTCGCGGGCCTGCGGCTCGTCCTGGAAGCCGTGGTGGTTGTGGCTGCCGTCGCAGAACGGCTTGTTGCTCGACGCGCCGCAGCGGCAGAGCGAAACGACGGTGCGGCCGCCGAGCCCGTAGGCCTGGCCGGTAGGATCGAGGATCTGCAGGTTCTCCCCCTCGAGACGGAAGGGGCCGTTCTTCATCACGGTGATCTTGCTGTCTGCCATGGCGGTTCTCTCCTCTCAATGGAGGAGAGCCTTCCTTATAGAAGAGGCCACGTCAAGCGACAGCCAGTGGCGTGCGCTATCCTTGCCGCCCCTGACCATGGAAAACGAAGCACCGATCCACGACCGCACCCCGCCTCCCGGCGAGGTGCCGGACGAGCCCTCCGCGGCGAAGCGCTGGGCCGGCCACCTGCTGAAGCTGGCGCTGGCCTTCCTGGGGATCTACCTCACCTGGCGGCTGGTGGCGGGCATCGACTGGAGCGACCTGTCGCGCCGGGTGGCGGGGGCGAGCTGGCCGCTGCTCGCCCTGGCGGCGGTCCTCCTCCTCGCCCGCTACTCGCTCTGGGACTGGCGGTTCCGGCTGGCGGCGCGGCGGGTGGCCGAGACGCGGACCGGGCCGGCGCTCGGCTTCTTCGTCCTCATGGCCTCGGCCGCCCTGAACCTGATCACCCCTTCGGCCCGGCTGATCGGCGGCCTGATGCGGGCGCGCTACTTCGCCCACGCCGCCGCCCGCCCGTTCGGCATGATGTACGGCGTCGTGCTCTACGACCAGGTGGCGCACCACGTGGTGATGAGCACCTGCACCTGCCTGGCGGTGGTGGCGGCGGCCTTCGCCATGGGGCGGACCGCCCTCGGGCTGGGCGCCCTGGCGGTGCTGGCCGCCGCGGCCGTCGCGGCCGTCCTCTGGAGCCGGCGCCGGGGGACCGGGGAGAACCCGCTGGTCCGCTTCCTGGCCCGCCGCGCCGAGGCGGCTCAGGGGCGGTCGCAACGGCTCTACACCCATGGCCACGAAGCGGTGGGGATCTTCGTCCGCCTGCTTTCGGACGTGCCGCTGCGCGGGCACGCGGCCCTGCTGGGGGCCGGCTTCTACACCCTCAACATCCTGGCGCAGTGGCTGGTCTTCCTGGCGCTGGGGCAGCGGGTGGATCCCATGGTGACGCTGATCGGCGTCTCCCTGGGGGCCGCGGCGGGGATGCTCACCGGCACGCCCGGGGGGATCGGCACCACCGAGGCGGCCATGGTGGCCTCCTTCACCGCGCTGGGCATGGACCCGGTGGACGCCGCCGCCGGCAGCCTGCTCTTCCGCGGCCTCCACTACGCGGGCGTGCTCGCCGTCGGCCTGCCGGCGCTGGCGGGGCTGGAGATCCAGATGAGCCGCGGCGCCGCCGCGCCGGCCGACGGGGCGCCAAGGGCCGAACCGTGATATCGATATCCGATCCCTTGGGAGGAGAGATGGACGACGCGACGCTGGAGCGCCTGCGCCGGGAGGAGTTCCCGGTCACCGAGCGCTGGGCCTACATGAACCACGCGGGCATCGCGGCGCCGCCGCGCCGCGCCGCCGAACGGATGGCCGCCGCCGTGGCCGGCGCCTCGCGCAGCGGCGACCGCGAATGGCTGGACCGCAACGCCGAGGCCGAGCGGGTGCGCCGGCAGGCCGCCCGCATCCTCGGCGCCCGCGACCCCCGCGAGGTGGCCTTCGTCGAGAACACCTCCACCGGCCTCTCCCTGGTGGCCGAGGGGATCGACTGGCGGCCGGGCGACAACGTGGTCAGCGCGGCGCTGGAGTTCCCGTCCAACGTCTACCCGTGGATGCGCCTGATGGACCAGGGGGTCGAGTACCGGCTGGCCGGGGAGCGCGACGGCCGCCTCGACCTCGACGAGATCGAGGGGCTCATCGACGAGCGCACCCGGGCCGTGGCCCTCTCCTGGGTCCAGTACGCCAGCGGCTTCCGCGCCGGCCTGCGCCGCCTCGGCGCCGTCTGCCGGGAGCGGGACATCCTCTTCATCGTCGACGTCATCCAGGGGCTCGGGGGTCTCACCCTCGACGTCGAGCGCGACCTGGTGGACGTCGCCGCCGCCTCCGGCCACAAGTGGCTGCTCGGCCCCGAGGGGATCGGCCTGCTCTACGTCTCCGACCGGGTGGTCGAGCGCCTGCGCCCGGCGCGCTCGGGCTGGCGCTCGATGCGCCACATCTCCGACTGGACGAAGCTGGAGGTCGACTGGAACGAGGGGGCAAAGCGCTTCGAGAGCGGCACCCTCAATGTCTACGGCATCCACGGCCTCGGCGGCGCCCTGGACATCCTGCTGGAGGTGGGGCCCGAGACCGTGGAGCGCCGCGTCCTCGCCCTGGCCGGCCGCGCCGCCCGCATCTTCCAGGAGCGCGGCCTGACGCTGGTGAGCTCGCGCCGCCCCGGCGAGACCTCGGGCATCGTCACCGCCATCCCGCGCCCCGGCGGGCCGGACGCCGACGCCCTGGCCCGCGGCCTTGCCGAGCGGGGGGTCGTCCTCGCCCAGCGCGCCGGCCGCCTGCGCGCCGCGCCCCACTTCTACAACACCGATGAGGAGATGGACCGGCTGGAGGCAGGATTGCGCGATCTGGTGTGACGGTGGCTGTGACGGGCGGGAAAGTGGACAAGAGGACGCGCAACCTGGACAATACCTCTCGACGGATCTCATGGCGCTCCCGCGGGCGCGATGAGCGGCGGCCAGGGCACCGGTCGCCGCGGGCGGCAGAGATCCGGCCCGGAAAGGCCGGGCCGGCCGTCCTCCGGCGTGGAGTAGAATGGGTGAGCGGAGCAGGTCGAGAACCCAATCAAGGGGCGCGGCAGAGCCGCAGAAGAGGAAAGAGAAATGAGTGCCAAGGTCTTCGTGGGCAACCTGGACTTCAACGCGACGAAGGAGCAGGTGCAGTCGCTGTTCGAGCAGGTGGGCCCGGTCCAGGACGTCTTCCTCCCGATGGACCGGGAGACGGGGCGTCCCCGCGGCTTTGCCTTCGTCGAGTATGAGTCCGAGTCCGACGCGGAGAAAGCCATCGCGCAGTTCAATGGCCAGGAGCTCCTCGGCCGTACGCTCCGCGTCAACGCCGCGGAGGACCGTCCGCGCCGCACGGGCGGGTTCGGCGGCGGCGGCGGCGGCGGTGAGCGCTCGTTCTCCGGCGGCCACGGCTTCGGCGGCCCCGGCGGCTACGGTGGCGGCGGTGGCGGCGGCGGTGGCTTCGGCGGCGGCAAGCCCAAGGGGAGCCGCCGCAACATCCGCGCGAAGAAGCGCAGCCTCTAGAGACGTCCCCCCGCGGGACGTCCCCCGCGCAGTGCTCCGGGCCTCCCGGTTCCCGGGAGGCGGTCGTGTCCTGATTTTCTGATTTCCTCCGCACCGTGCTTCGCTCCACGCCTCGACCCCTCGCGGCGGGGGCGAAGCCCGTTCCAGCTCAGGAGAGGCGGGTCAGGCGAGCCAGTTCAGCAGGGAGTGGGTGCGGCAGGCGAGGAGCAGCTCCGGGAGGTCGGGGATCTCGGGGTAGAACTCCTGCCGCAGCACCTCGAAGTGCTCCCGCGCCTGGCCGGCGGACCCCCTCTGGACCAGGGCCTCCCCGACGAGATAGCGGGCGTACTTGCTCTCGTCCCCGCTGCGGCCATCGCGCCCCTCCCGGTGCTCGAGCCGGAGGACGTGCTCGCCGTGGTGGATGGCGGCGTCGAGGTCGCCCAGCTCCAGGCAGGCGAAGCCGATGTTCAGGTGGAGCGACGGCTCATAGAGGGGCGACAGGGGCTCGCCGAGGGAGGCCAGGCTCTGCTCCAGGAGGTGCATGCCGCGCGCCGGCTCGCCGGTGAGGCTCAGGCAATAGCCCAGCGTGCTGAGGACGACGGCGCCTTGGCCGCGCCCCCCTTGCAGCCCCATCTCCAGCGCCTCCTCGATGCACCGGCGGGCCTGCTCCATCCGCCCGTCGCCCAGCCAGAGGAGGCCGAGGAGGTGGCGGCTCACCGCCCGGCTCTGGACGTCGCCGCCGGTCGCGGCCAGCCGCTCGGCGATCTCGGCATAGAGCCGGCCGGGGCGGTTCCTGCCCTGCACCCGGTAGAGGCAGGCGAGGTCGTAGGCGGCGAGCTGGCGCGCCTTGAGGTCGCGGCTGCGGCCGAGGATCGCCGAGAGCCCCTCGACGACGCCCCCGGTCTCCACGGCGGGCAGGCCGCGCTCGATGCGCACCGCGGCCCAGTTGCAATAGGCACGGTCGGCGAGCAGGCGCAGGCGCCGGCGGCGGGCCTCCTCGAGCGCCTGCTGCAAGACCGTCTCGGCCTCGGCCAGCCGCGCCGCGTGCAACGCGTCGACGCCCTCCCTGTACAGATCCCAGTAGGCGGACTCGCGAGCCTTTTCCAGATGCTCCATGGTGCTACCTCGAAAACTGCTTGGATGGTCTCAGGGTAGCATACTCTCTCCGATGGACCGGAAAGGAGAGGATGTGGCGACCCAACGCAGGCTGCTGCTGATCAGCAACTCCACCAACCACGGCCAGGGCTACCTCGACCACTGCCTGGCCGAGATCGACGACTTCCTCGCGCCGGCGCGGCGCCTGGTCTTCGTCCCCTTCGCCCTCGCCGACCACCGGGGCTACGGCGCCAAGGTCGCGCGGCGGCTGGCGGACATCGGCGTCGAGGCGGCGACGCTGACGCCGGACGCCGCGGGCGAGCGGCTGCTCCGGGAGGCGGAGGCGGTCTTCGTCGGGGGAGGCAACACCTTCCGGCTGCTGAAGACGCTTCAGGACACCGGTCATCTGGAGATCCTGCGTGAGCGGGCCCGGGCCGGCATGCCCTACATCGGCAGCAGCGCCGGCACCAACCTGGCGACGCCGACCATCCGCACCACCAACGACATGCCCATCGTCGAGCCGCGCTCGCTGGACGCCCTGCGGCTCGTCCCCTTCCAGATCAACCCCCACTATCTGGACGCCGATCCCTCCTCCACCCACATGGGCGAGACCCGGGAGGAGCGGCTGATGCAGTTCCACGAGGAGAACGAGACGCCGGTGGTGGGCCTGCGGGAGGGCGCCTGGGTCCGCGCCGAAGGGGACGCCGGCCGCCTCGGCGGCCAGCGGGGCGCTCGGATCTTCCGGAGGGGCCAGACTCCCGAGGAGCGAAGGGCGGGGGCGTCGCTGGACGATCTACTGCGGGGATCCTGATATGAAGCCGCCGGGCGGACACGGCGGCGTTCTGAAGGAGGCATAGCCGGCCCGCCGAAGGCTCCGACAGCTCGCTGGAAGCTTCGCCAGCGCGTTGGAAGCTCCGCCAGGGCGTTGGAAGCTTCCGACAGCTCGTCGAAGACTCCGCTGGCGCGCCGGAAGCTTCGACGGCCCGCCGAAGGCTTCGGCGGCGCGATGGAAGCTTCGCCAGGGCGTTGGAAGCTCCGGCGGCGCGTTGTAGATACCCAACGCGCTGTCGAAAAGTTCAACAGCTCGTCGAAGGTTGCGGCGAGCTGGCGGAGGTTGCAACGATGCGTCGAGGATTCTGAGGGCGCGCCAGAGGTTACGACGCTCTGTCGAAGAGTACGACGGCGCGCCGCTTCGCCCACCGCCGGGCAGGTTGCCGCCGCTGGCGCAGCGCCCAAGTCAGCGGGATGGGGCGACCGGCTTGGTCCTCGTCGGAGCGGTGCGGGGGACGGGGCGTGCCGTGGATTGTGCGATCTTGATCAACCCGCTGAGAGCCTCGTTCACGGCCTTGTCGCTGGGAAAGACCCTGGCGATGACGTCCCCTCCTCCGTATGCGACACGATCCCAGGAAGGTCCGGGTCGGAACCCGTAACGGCTAGCGGGTCGCGAAACGCTGTAGATGCTTCTCTGAACGAGACGCCATGCTTGCGCGTGTTGAGGGTCGCCTTCTCCGAGTCCCATGCGAATCTCACAACATCATTGTAGTCAACGCCCGCGGGGTTAGAATCCGGGCCATGATCCCTGTCAAGCCCCACGTCGCCGAGCGCGCCCACATCCAGAGCCTGGAGCAGTACCGGGAGATGTACGAGCGGTCCATCGAGGACCCCGCGGGGTTCTGGCGCGAGCAGTCCGCCATCCTCGACTGGTTCCATCCGCCTCGCAACATCGTCGACATGGACCCCGACGAGGTCGACTTCTCCTGGTTCTCCGGCGCGCGGCTCAACGCCTGCTACAACTGCGTCGACCGCCACCTCACCACCCAGCCGGAGAAGACCGCCATCATCTGGGCCGGCGACGAGCCGGGCGAGTACCGGCACATCTCCTATCGCGAGGTGAAGCACAACGTCGCCCGCTTCGCCAACGTGCTCCTCCATCACGGCGTGCGCAAGGGGGACCGGGTCTGCATCTACCTGCCGATGATCCCGGAGCTCGCCTACTCGATGCTCGCCTGCGCCCGCATCGGCGCCGTCCACTCGGTCGTCTTCGCCGGCTTCTCCGCCGAGTCGCTGCGCGGCCGCATCCTCGACGCCGGGTGCAAGCTGGTCCTCACCGCCAACGAGGGGCTCCGCGGCGGCAAGCGCATCCCGCTCAAGGCGACGGTGGACCAGGCGGTCGAGGGGCTGGGGATCGTCGAGAAGGTGCTGGTCGCCCGGCGCACGGAGAAGGAGGTGCCGATGCGCTCCGGCCGCGACCTCTGGCTCGAGGAGGAGACCGCCCGGCAGCGCTCCACCTGCCCGATCGAGTGGATGTCCGCCGAGGACCCGCTCTACATCCTCTATACGTCGGGCTCGACCGGCCGCCCCAAGGGGGTGCTCCACACCACCGCCGGCTACCTGGTCTATGTCGCCGCCACCCACAAGTACGTCTTCGACTATCACCCCGGCGACATCTACTTCTGCGCCGCCGACGTCGGGTGGGTCACCGGCCACAGCTACATCGTCTACGGGCCGCTCGCCAACGGCGCCACCACGGTGATGTTCGAGTCGGTCCCCACCTACCCGGACGCCGGACGCTACTGGCGGATCGTCGACGACCTGGGGGTCAACATCTTCTATACGGCGCCGACCGCGATCCGCGCCATCGCCCGCTCCGGCGACGAGTGGGTCAAGCGCTACAAACGGACCTCGCTGCGCGTCATCGGGTCGGTGGGCGAGCCGATCAACCCCGAGGTCTGGCTCTGGTACCACGACGTGGTGGGGGAGGGGCGCTGCGCCGTGGTCGACACCTGGTGGCAGACCGAGACCGGCGGCATCCTGATCACGCCGCTCCCCGGCGCCACCCCGTGCAAGCCGGGGTCGGCCACGCTGCCGTTCTTCGGCGTGCGGCCGGTGCTCGTCGACGACCAGGGGAACGAGCTCTCCGGCAACGACGTCTCGGGCAACCTCTGCCTGCGCGGCACCTGGCCGGGACAGGCGCGCACGATTTACGGCGACCACCGGCGGTTCCGGGAGACCTACTTCTCGCAGTTCCCCGGCCTCTACTTCACCGGCGACGGCTGCCGCCGCGACAAGGACGGCTACTACTGGATCACCGGCCGGGTGGACGACGTGCTGAACGTCTCCGGCCACCGGCTGGGGACGGCCGAGATCGAGAGCGCGCTGGTGGCGCACGACGCCGTCGCCGAGGCGGCGGTCGTCGGCTACCCGCACGAGATCAAGGGGACCGGCATCTATGCCTACGTCCACGTGACCCCCGACTACGAGAGCTGGGACGAGGAGGAGCTGGTCGGCGCGCTCAAGGAGCAGGTGCGCCACGCCATCGGCGCCATCGCCACCCCGGACCGCATCCAGGTCGTCGCCGGGCTGCCGAAGACCCGCTCGGGCAAGATCATGCGGCGCATCCTGCGCAAGATCGCCCAGGGGGAGTACGAGGATCTGGGGGACATCACCACCCTGGCCGACCCCGGTGTGGTCGCCAAGCTGGTGGACGATCATCGCGCCCGTTCCGGCTAAGTGGATGAAGAAGGGGCTTGACCCGCTGGAGACGTGGTATGATGGAACCCTGTTCCCGAGGCCCCTCTCTCCAGCTGGTTCGCTGTCCGGTGCCGGACGCGGGTGGCGGTAGCCTGACTTCAGGCTCCTTCAATCTCTAGCAAATGGAATGCCTGGCGACACTGGCGGTCTTCGTGACCCTCGGGATCGCGGTCGCCGGCTACACCCGTCTGCGCAGCCTCACGGCCACCATCGCACGGCTCGAAGGGCGGATTCAGGCGCTCGAGGTCCGGCCGCGGGAGGGCGCCGAAACTCCGGCTCCGCCGCTGCCGGCCGTGGCCGCCGTGGCGCCTCCCCCTCCCGCGGCTGCCGTTTCGGTACCGGTTCCACCCCCGCCGGCCCCGGAGCCCATCCCGTCTCCTCCGCCCGTCCTGACGACGCCCTCCCCGGCCGGACCCTTTGCCGGAGTGGGGGAGCGCCTCCGCGCGCTGTCGGCCCAGCGGGAGGCCGGGGCGGCGAAGCCGGCGGCCAGCCTGGAGGAGCGGCTCGGCGCGCGGCTGCCGGTGTGGATCGGCTCCATCGCCCTGGCTCTCGCGGGGGCGTTCCTGGTCAAGTACTCGTTCGACCAGGGTTTCCTGTCGCCGGTGGTGCGGGTGGCGCTGGGGGTGGCGTTCGGCGTCGCGCTGCTGGCGGGGGGCGAGTGGATGCGGCGCTCGTCGCCGGGGATCTCGCAGGGGCTGTCGGCCGCCGGCATCGCCGACCTCTTCGCCTGCTTCCTCGCCGGCGTCCACCTCTACCAGCTCATCTCGCCGGCGGTCGGCTTCGCCTTCATGGCCCTGACGGCGCTCGTCGCCGTGCTGCTCTCCCTGCGGCACGGCCCGATGGTGGCGCTCATCGGCCTGGCGGGCGGGTTCCTGACCCCGGCGCTGATCCGGGCCGGGGAGCCGGACGTCCGCAACCTCTTCGCCTACCTGCTCGTCCTCGTGATCGCGGTGGCCGTCGTCTCGGGGCAACGCGGCTGGCGCTGGGTGACCGGGCTCGCCCTGGCCGGCGGCATCGTCTGGGTGCTGGTCTGGCTGGCGGGGCCGTTCCAGACCGACGACGCCCCCTGGCTCAGCCTCTTCCTGGTGGCGCTGTCGGTGGCCGCGGTGGTCTCGGACCTCCGGCGCCGCGCGCTCGCTCCGGACGGAGCCGGCGGGGTGCCCGGAGGGACCTGGCTCTCCTGGGGAGCCCTGGTGGCGTCGCTCGGCGTCATCGCCATAGTGACGGGGGCGAGCGGCTACTCGACGCTGGAGTGGGCCTTCCTCGGGCTCCTGGCCGGCAGCATCCTGATCCTCGCCCGTCTCCACACTTCCTTCGAGGGGCTCGGCTGGGTGGCGGCTGCGGCCCCGGCGCTGCTCCTCGCCGCCTGGGGGTACGATCTGCCCGATGTCGGCAGCAGCGGCGCCGGCCGCTTCCTGCGCACGGTCCTCGCCTTCGGCGCCCTCTTCGCCATCGGCGGCTACCTGGCGCACCGCGGCGCGCCCCGGCCGGGCCGCTGGGCGTCGCTCTCGGCGGCGTCGGCGGTCGTCTACTTCCTGCTCGCCTGGGCCACGACGGTCCAGGACGTGGACCTCCCCTGGGGCGGCCTCGCGCTCGGCCTTGCGGCGCTCTACATCGTGGCGCTCCTGCCGGTCGCCCGGCAGCGACGCGACCACCCCCACCTCGACGCCCCCCTTGCCGCGCTGGCCGTGGCGGTCACCGTCTTCGTCAGCCTGGCGGTTCCCCTCGAGCTGGAGCGCCAGTGGCTGACCGTGGCCTGGGCGCTCGAGGTCGCGGCTCTGACCTGGCTGGCCGGCCGCTTCCGGCTGCCGGCGCTCACCCTGCTCGCCCGTCTGCTGGCGCTGGCGGTCCTGGTCCGCCTCCTCCTCAATCCCGAGGTCTTCAACTACCCGATCGGCGAGCACCCGGTCTTCAACTGGATCGTCTACGGCTACGGCCTGCCGCTCCTCGCCTTCATCGCCGCCGCCGTCCTGGCCCGTCGCCAAGGTCGCACCCAGCCGGCGACCGAGCTGGAGTGGGGGGCCCTGGCGATCACCCTCGTCTTCTCCACCCTCTGGGTCCGCCAGCTCTTCCATCCTGGGGAACCGGGGCGTGTCGAGACCGGCTTCGTGGAGCTCGGCACCCTCGCTGCCCTCTGGATCGCCCTCGGCCTCCTCATCCTCGTCCTCAGCCGCAGGGTGCCCCAGCTCCTCCCGAGCGGAGGGGAGGGGCGCCCGGCGCAGGCGACTGGCAGCGTGGGGGGAGGGGAGGGCGGGAGCGCACACGAAGGAGCCGAGCAGGGCGCCCCTCCCCTCCTGGCGAGCCTCGAATCGGGCGGGCGGGCCTTCCTCCTCCTGGGCTGCCTGACCGCCCTCTTCGGCGCCGGCTTCCTCCAGAACCCGCTCTGGACCCACGAGCCCGCCGGCTCGCTCCCAATCTTCAACCTCCTCCTCTGGGCCTTCGGAGCGCCGGCCGCCCTCCTCGCCCTGGGGGCCCGCGAGCTGTCCCGCCGCGCCTCGCGCCTCCCGGCCGTCCTGACCATCGCCGCCCTGGCGCTCACGTTCCTCCTGGTCTCCCTCGAGGTCCGCCAGGCCTTCCAGGGCACCTACCTGGACACCGGCGTCACCTCGGCGGCCGAGCGCTACACCTACTCGGCGGCCTGGATCGCCTTCGGCATCGCCCTCCTGGTCATCGGCACCGCCAGGAAGGGCAAGGCCTTGCGCTACGCCTCCCTGGCGGTGATGCTGCTCACCGTGGGCAAGGTGTTCCTCTACGACACGGCGAACCT
>DASPJI010000200.1:0-4865 GCA_035628695.1 Thermoanaerobaculia bacterium
GACACGGCTGCTCACGAACCAGGGCGCCACGGTCGCCGTGGCCGGCGGCCCCAGGGAGCGGGCTCTCGGCGAGCGCCTGGCCGCCACCTCCCCACGGGTCCGCAACCTCGCGGGGCATCTCTCGTTGCGGGAGAGCTTCGCGCTCCTCGCCGCGGCCGATCTGGTGGTCTGCAATTCCAGCGTCTGGATGCACGCCGCTGCGGCGTTCTCGCGCCCCACCTTCGTGCTGCTGGGCGAGTCGTTCCCCTCGGCACGCCAGCACGACGCCCAGTGGGGCTACCCGGGCACCTGCTGGAGCCTGGGCAAGGAGGAGGGCGGGCGGGCGGCTCTCTACACTCCGGAGGAGGCGCTGGCCCGGATCCGGGCCGAGGGGCGGCTCTAATGAACCTCGTGCACATCGTCCCGACGCTGCCGCCGCCCGAGGAGGGGGTCGGTACCTATGCTCTGGCCCTGGCGCGGGCATTGGCCAGAGGGCACGGCATCTCCAGCGGCTTCGTCGTGGGTAATCCCGATTGGCCGGGCCGCGGGGAGGCCGAGGGCTTCCCGGTGTCGAGGCTCCCGGCCCGGAGCGCCGCCGAGTTGGTCTCCAGTCTCACCAGGGCGGGCACGGCCACCGTGCTGGTCCACTACGTCAACTACGGCTACCAGCGCCGCGGCTGCCCATACTGGCTCGTGGACGGTCTGACGCGCTGGCGCAGAGAGCGCCCCCGCCACCGGCTGGTGACGGTGTTCCACGAGGTCTACGCGACGGGCCTCCCCTGGCAGAGCTCCTTCTGGCTTCAGCCAGTGCAGCGGCGGCTGGCCCGGGCGCTGCTCCGCCGGAGCCATGGCGCCGTGACGAGCCTGGACCTCTATGTGGAACGGCTGGGAGGAGAGACCGCGATGGGAGGGATCGCGGTGTCGCCGGTCTTCTCCACCGTGGGGGAGCCGCGGACCGTACCCCCTCTGGCGGACCGGGCGCCGCGGCTGGTGGTCTTCGGCGGCCGCGGCGTGCGGCTGCGCACCTGGACCGGCCGGCTGGCCGAGCTGGAGGCGGCCTGCCGGGCGCTGGGGATCGAGGAGATCTGCGACGTCGGCCCCGCCGTCGATTCCCCGGCCACGGTGGCCGGCGTACCGGTGCTCCGGTATGGAATCCGCTCCGTCCCGGAGGTGAGCGAGCTGCTGGGGGGCTCCCGGGCGGGCTTCCTGGCCTATCCTCCGGATTTCCTGGCGAAGTCCACCATCTTTGCCGCCTACTGCGCCCACGGCCTGGTGCCGGTCTGCGCCTGGACGCCGCCGCTGCCGGCGCGCGAGACCGCCCTGGAGCGGCTCTTCTGGCGGCCCGGGACGTCCGAAACACCCGAAAACATCGCCCGCGCGGCCCGAACGTGGTATGAAGGGCACTCCCTGAACCGACAGACCGAGACGTTCCGCAGGCTGGTGTCACCGTGAGGCTTCTTCTGTACTCCCCCGCCTTCCTCCCCGATGTGGGGGGATTGGAGATCGCCGTCGCGACCATGGCGGGCGAATTCCATCGCGCAGGTCACGAGGTGGTGGTCGTCTGCCAGGTAGCGAGCCCCAAGCCGGACGACTTCCCCTACCGGGTGGTCCGGCGGCCCGGCGCCCGGGAGCTGCTGCGCTGGACCCGCTGGTGCGACATCTATTGCCAGTTCAACGTCAGCCTGCGGGGGCTCTGGCCCCTCCTCCTCGTGCGCCGGCCCTGGGCGGTCTCCCACCACAGCTGGTACCGGCAGCCGGACGGCCGCGTCGCCTGGCAGGACCGGCTCAAGCGCTACCTGCTGCGCTTCGCCGCCTCCTCCATCTCGGTGAGCCAGGCCATCGCCGACGACCTGGGCACGCCCTCGGTGGTGATCGGCAACGCCTACCGGGACGACCTGTTCCGCCGGATCCCGCCCCCTCCGGAAGCGGAGCGGGACCGCGAGCTCGTCTTCGTCGGCCGGCTGGTCTCGGACAAGGGGGTGGACATTCTCCTCGACGCCATGGCCCTGCTGGCCCGGGAAGGGCTGGCACTGCGGCTCGCCATCGCCGGCGACGGCCCCGAGATGACACGCCTGCGTGGACAGGCGGCGCGGCTGGGGATCGGCTCTCGGGTGGGCTTCCTGGGGACGCGCACCGGGGAGGATCTGGTCCAGTTGCTCAACCGCCACCGCGTCCTGGTGGTCCCCTCGCGCTACAACGAGCCGTTTGGCATCGTGGCCCTGGAGGGGATCGCCTGCGGCTGCGCCGTGATCGGCTCGGAGGGCGGAGGGCTCAAGGACGCCATCGGTCCCTGCGGACGGACGTTCAGCAACGGCGATCCGGTGGACCTGGCGCGCGTCCTCCGCGAGGTCTTCGAAGACCCGGAGACCCCGGCCCAGTTCCAGCGGCAGGCCCCTGAGCACCTGGCGGCTCACACCAGCGCCGGAGTGGCGGCCGAGTACCTGGCGGAGCTGGAGAACGCTCTCACGGCGCGGGGAGACACGAGATCCTCGGGCCCGGCCACCCGGGAGGCCCGCGGATGAATACGCGCCTCCTCTTCATGGCCGCGGGAGCCGCGGTCCTGGTCTGGTGCTTCCGCAACTGGCGTCAGGCCATCAAGATGGCCCTGCTGCTCGTCATCCTGGAGGGCGCCATCCGCAAGTGGCTCCTCCCCAGCGCCCAGGACCTCGTCTACTTCGCCAAGGACGCCGTGCTGCTGGCGGCCTACTGCGGCTATATCGGAGCAGGCGGCCGCGCGCAGAGGCTCAAGGGCAGGCCGCCACAGATCCTGATACTGGTCCTGGGGTTCGCCGCCGTCCTCGGGGCGATGCAAGTCTTCAACCCGCACCTCCCCAGTCTGCTGGTGGGGTTCCTCGGGTTCAAGTCCTACTTCCTCTACGTGCCGCTGCTCGTCGTCCTCCCGGCGGTCTTCCCCGACAGCGCGTCGCTGGCCCACTTCCTGCGGCGCTACGTGCTGATCGCGATCCCGGTGGGGCTCCTGGCGACGGCCCAGTTCTTCAGCCCGCCCAGCAGCTTCCTCAACACCTATGCCCGGGGCGGCATCGAGACCGCCACCACGTTCGGAAGCTCCAACTTCGTACGGGTGACGGGCACCTTCTCGTACATCACGGGATTCTCCAGCTACCTGCTGTGCACCGCCATCCTGATCCTGGGGCTCCTGGCGTCCACCGGCTGGACGCTCCGCCGGCAGTTGCCGATCTACGCCGCCCTGGCGCTGACCGTCATGGGCATGCTGATGACCGGCTCGCGCGGGCCGGTCTACTCGCTGGCGCTGGTCTTCCCCTTCTACTGGCTGCTGGCCATGCGCGAGCGGGGCAGCGGCGGCATGGTGACCCGTATCGCCCTGGGCGTCGGTCTGATCGCCGCCTTCATCACCTACTCGGCACCGGAGGCGGCGGAGGCGTTCCGCGGCCGGGCGTCCAGCGCCGCGGACGTGAGCGGACGCATGCTGGCGCCGTTCCTGGCGCCCTTGGACAGCTTCCAGTGGGGCGGGCTCCTCGGCTACGGGATCGGTGCCACCCACCAGGCCGCCGCCACCCTCGCCGGGAGCGCCGTGCCGTTCTGGACGCAGGGCATCACGGTCGAGGCGGAGAGCGGCAAGGTGATGCTGGAGCTGGGGCCGGTCGGCTTCCTCCTCGTCTACTTCGCCCGCATCTTCCTGATCTTCTTCGCCTTCCAGCAGGCGCTGCGGCTACGCACCCGCTTCCACCGCACCCTCGCCACGGCCTGCTTCCTCTTCTTCCTGGCCTCGTTGCCCGGCTACGTAGTCTTCGACCCCACCGCCGGCGTCTATTACTGGTTCTTCGCCGGCCTCCTCACACTGGCGGTCCGTCTCGACCGCCAGGCGTTGGCGGCGGCCCGCGCCGCCGCTCAACCCGTCGCGGAGCCGGCGCCCCAGGCCGTCCCCGTCCTGACCCGAAACGCATGGCAGCTTCCGAACGTCCCCAGGTCCTCGTGACCCATCCCGGGCGCCAGCACTCGCACCAGGCCGCCCTGGGGCTCCAGGAGGCCGGGATGCTGGCGGGCTACTGGGCGGGCGTCCCCGCGCTGGAGCGCCATGCCCGGGGCATCCCGCGCGTCCTGTGGCGGCGGCTCATCCGCTACGCGCCGGTGCCGCTGGAGGAGCGGCGGGTGCGGTGGGTCCCGATGGTGCCGGCCCTGCGGCAGCTCGGCGGCCCGCTGCCGGCAGGACCCGCGGCCGAGGTGGACCTCCTTGCCTGCCGGCTGTTCGACCGCTGGGCGGCGCGACGGCTGCGGAGCTCCGGGGCCGGCGCCGTCATCGCCTGCGAGATCTCGGCGCTCGCCCTCTTCCGGGAGGCCAAGCGGCTGGGGATGACGACGCTGCTCGACGCGCCGTCCCTCCATCACCTGGTCCAGGACCGGCTGCACGGCACCACCGACCCGCCGGGTCTCCACCGCCGGATCGCCCGCGTCAAGGACGAGGAGATCGCTCTCGCCGATCACGTCCTGACGGTGTCGGAGCTCGCCCGCCAGACCTATCTGGAGGCCGGCGTGCCGGCCGAGAAGGTCCACGCCGTGCCTCTCGGGGCGGACCTCGACCTCTTCGCACCGGACGAAACCCGCACGGCTCCGGAGGGGCTCACCTTCCTCTTCGCCGGCGCGAGCATCCGCCGCAAGGGGTTCGACCTGCTCCTCGCCGCCTTCGCCCGGGTCGCGGCCGACGTGCCGGAGGCCCGGCTGCGGCTCGTCGGTCCGCGGGGCGACTCGGCCCATCTGCTGGAGCGCTATCCGGAGGCTCCGATCTCGGTGGCCGGCCCCACCGACCAGCGGGGACTCGCCTCCGAGCTGCGCCGGGCCGACTGCCTGGTCCTGCCGTCGCGCAACGACTCCTATGGGATGGTGGTGGCCGAAGCGCTGGCCTCCGG
>DASPJI010000201.1:0-4720 GCA_035628695.1 Thermoanaerobaculia bacterium
CCTCGCCGCCGATCACCAGACCGAGAGCGCCCGCCGCGTCTCCTCCCTGGAGACGATCGGCGAGCAGCGTCATGTGGCCCGGAGTAAGCTTGACCAGACTGTAGCGCTCGCCCTGGGACGCCTCGGAGAGCGCATCGGCCAGCGCCTCGGCCGCCAACGACTCGTCCAGCAGCCGGATGCTCCTTCCTGCCGTCAGAGGCGCGAAAAGGCTGGTGATGGTGAGGTCGAACGCGATCGACGAATGGACCGGCGCTCCCCACCCTTCGGCCACGGGATAGGCCTGGAGACACCAGTCCAGGTAGTGAGACAGCCCGCGGTGGGGCACCATGACCCCCTTCGGCCTGCCGGTGGAGCCCGAAGTGTAGAGGACGTAGGCCAGGTTGTCCTGCCCGACCCCGGGCCCCGGCGCCGGGTACGCGGGCTCAGTGATCTCTTTCGTCGGCTCGTCGAGGTAGAGCGGCGTCACCCCCTCGACCCCGGGGAGCGACTCCAGGAGGGCTCTCCGGGTGAGGAGCAGAGAGGCCCCCGAATCCCTCAATGAGAAGGCGAGCCGCTCCCGCGGGTACGCCGGATCGAGAGGCACGAAGGCCCCTCCCGCCTCGAGGATCGAGAGAAGCCCGACCACCAGCTCGATGGAGCGCTCGAGGAGCAGGCCGACCCGGACCTCGGGCCCGACGCCGAGCTCCGCCAACCTGCGGGCCAGACGCCGAGCACGCACGTCCAGCTCGCCGTAGCTCAGCGTCTCGTCGCCATGCGCCACCGCCAGCGCCTCCGGTGTGTGGCGGGAGTGCCGGGCGATCAGCTCATGGACCAGGGGGAGCGGTTCTCCACCGGTCGCGCTGTCGTTCCACTCCACCACCGTCTGCTGACGCTCGGCTTCCGACAGGAGAGGCCCATCGTTCCGGCCGGCACCATCGGCGGCCATGGCGGTCAGGATCCGCAGATACACCTCGGCGATGGCCGCGGCCTGGCGGTGGCTCACGCGTTGGAGGTCATGCTCGAACATCAGAGCCAGCGAAGCGGTGGTGGGGATCTGGGTGAAGTGGGCCTGCCACGCGAAGTTGGTGGTCTCCGATCCCTTGAAGCCCAGGACCTGCATGTCGCCCGAGCGCACCAGCGCGTCGACGACGTGGAAGTGGATGTAATTGAAGGCGATCTCGAACAGCTTCTGGCCGCCGAGACGCCGCTGCAGTGCCGGCATGGGGAAGCGCCGGAAGGGGAGGATGGCGCGCTCGCGGGCGAAGACCTCGCGGACGAGGTCGTGCCAGGTTCCGGGCTCCAGCACCAGACGGAATGGCACGAGGTTCAGGAAGAGGCCGCAGACCTTCTCGCCGTCGGAGGTCTCGGGGCGGCCGTTGCTGGTCAGGCCGATGAGGACGTCGTCGCTGCCGCTCACCCGGCCGATTGCCTTGAGATGAGTGGCGAGCAGCACGCTCTTGACCGGCACCGCCAGCTCCCGCGCCAACCCCTGGAGCCCGGTCCAGACCTCGGCCGGGACCGCCACTTCCAGCTTGCGCGAGAGCGACTGCTCCGGTGCCCCGGGATCGGCCGGCGGCAGCTCGGTGAAGGTCCAGCCCCGCATCTGCTGGTCCCAGAAGCGCAGGTGCTCCTCCGAGGCCAGAGCCTGCCGCTCCAGGGCGATGAAGTCACGGAACGTCACCGCCGGCGGCGGCTCCTCCGGCAGCTCCCGGCCTGCCTGCAGCGCGAAGTACCCGGAGAAGATCTCCGACAGCGCTGTGTGCAGGCTCCAGCCGTCGAAGATCGCGTGGTTCTCGGTGAGGGTGAACTGGAACGAATCCCCGCTCAGCACCTGCACCGCGAAACGGAGTTGCGGGGCCCGGCCGAGGTCAAAGCGGCGCTCCTTCTCGCTGGCGAAAAGCGTCGCGATCCGCTCCTGCTGCTCTGGCACCGGCAACCCTCTGAGGTCCTCGACCATCACCGGCAGGCGCGCCTCGCGGTGCACGAGCTGTAACGACTCGCTGTACCGGGTCTGCTCGAACGAGGTACGCAGCACAGCGTGCCGGGCCACGACGCGGGCGACCGCCTGCTCGAAGAGGGGGGCGTCGAAGCGTGCCCGCAGGAGCCAGGTGTCGACGTTGTGGTACGGCGCCTCCTCCGCGGCCAATTGCATGTGGTAGAGCATGCCGCCCTGGAGCTGGGACAGCGGATAGGCGTCCTCCAGATCGTCGGGGAGCAGCGTCCGGTCCGCCGGCGAAACCAGGGAGAACGGCCCCGTACGGACGAGGTCCGCGGCCCCGGCCGCCCCGTTGCGGTCGACAGCCTGTGCAAGGTCGCGGAGGGTCTGGTGCTGGAACAGGTCCTGGAGCTCCAGCGAGAGCCCTCGCTCCCGCGCCAGCGCCACCACCTGGAGGCTGAGGATCGAGTCGCCGCCCAGAGCAAAGAAGCTCTCCCCGGTCCCGATCTCGCCAAGGCCCAGGACCCGCGACCAGATCCCCGCCAGCACCTCCTCGGTCCAGGTCTGGGGAGGCCGCTGCTCCACCTGCACCCGCTGCGTCTCCGGCTCGGGCAGCGCCTTGCGGTCCACCTTGCCATTGATCGTCAGCGGCAACGCCGGCAGCTCGATCAACACGGGCACCATGTGCTCCGGCAGCCGCTCCCGGAGGTATGCGCGGAGCGCTCCCAGGTCCAGAGCCCCGCCTGGACGCCCCACGGCATAACCGACAAGACGCCGGTCTCCTCCACCGCCCGAGGCTGGTGGCCGTGCCACTACCACGGCCTCGCGCACCCCCGGATGGCTCGACAGCGCCGTCTCGATCTCCCCGAGCTCGATGCGGAAACCGCGGATCTTCACCTGCTCGTCGATGCGGCCCAGGTACTCCAAGTCGCCGCTTGCCACATACCGGCCCAGGTCGCCCGAGCGGTAGAGACGTGCCCCGGCCTCTCCTCTGGAGCTGGCGAAAGGATCAGGCACGAAACGCTCCGCCGTCAGCTCCGGACGCCCCAGATACCCGCGCGCCAGACCCGCGCCGCCCACGTGGAGCTCTCCCCCTACCCCGACCGGAACCGGCTCGCGGTGGCGATCCAGCACGTACAGCCCCAGGTCGCTGATGGCCCGGCCGATCACACTGCTCGCGCCCTCCAGGTCCCGATCGGACAACTCCCGGAACGTCACATGTACCGTGGTCTCGGTGATGCCGTACATGTTGACCAGGCGCACTCCTGGATAGCGCCGGTGGAACCCGAGCAGGCTCGACGGTTCCAGCGCCTCGCCACCGAAGATCACCACCCGCAACGCGAGCGGTCTTTCCTGTTCGATCCGCGTCAGTTGCCGGAACGCCGACGGCGTCTGGTTGAGCACAGTGACGCCCTCTCGTTCCAGCAGCTCCAGGAACGCCTTGGGCGTCCGGCTCAACCAGTACGGCACCACCACCAGACGGCCGCCGTACGCCAGCGCCCCCCACAGCTCCCAGACCGAGAAGTCGAAGGCGAAGGAGTGGAACAGCGTCCAGACGTCTCCTGGACCGAAGCCGAAAACCGCCTCCGTAGAGCGCAGCAGCCGTGTCACATTGCGGTGGGTCACCACCACGCCCTTGGGCCGGCCCGTGGAACCCGAGGTATAGATCACATAGGCCGCCGAATCGGGCAGCGGTGGGGGCAGGGGGGCTTCGGAGTCCTCGGGCGTAGCCTCCTGCGCGAGCGGTACCCAGGCCCACGGACCGGCGGGCAGCCGCTCCCGCACCGCCTCCTGTCCGGCCACGACGCCGATCGCGGAGTCTTCCATCAGAAAGGCCAGGCGATCCGCCGGGTACGACGGATCGAGCGGCACGTAAACGCCCCCGGCCTCGAGGATGCCCAGGAGGCCCACCACCAGGTCCACGGAACGTTCGGCGCAGAGCCCCACCCGCACCTCGGGACCCACTTCGAGCCGGCGCAGGCGGTGGGCCAGCGACCGGACCCGCCGGCCCAATTCGCGGTAGATCAACCGCCCGTCTTCGAACGACAGGGCCTCGGCTTCGCCGCGCCGCGCCACCTGCTCGCGGAACAGCTCCGGCAGCGTCCGCTCCTCCGGATAGCCCGCCGCGGGAGCCCACGCCGCCAGCAGCGCCGCGCGCTCGGCGACAATGAGGAGCGGCAGCTCTCCGATCCGGGCCTCCGGCGCCGCCAGGGCCGCTTCGAGCAGCCGGACCCAGTGCTCCAACAGCCGGTCCACCGTCGCCCCGTCGAAGAGATCGGTGGCATACTCGACCTGGCCTTCGAGCCCGGATTCCCGCTCCGCCAGCGTCAGGGTCAGATCGAACTTCGCCGTCCCGGTCTGCACCGGAAGCGGCGCGAGCGTCAGGCCGGCAAAGCCGGGCGCCGCGGCGGGAACGTTCTGCAGCACCAGGACCACCTGGAACAGCGGCGTGTGGCTCAGGTTGCGCTCCGGCGCCAGCTCGTCCACCAGCCTCTCGAACGGCACGTCCTGATGGGTGTGCGCCGCCAGCGACGTCTCCCGCGTACGCGCCAGCAGTGCGCGGAACGACGGCTCCCCCGAGACGTCGCCGCGCAAGGCCAGGGTGTTGACGAAGAACCCGATCAACCCTTCGGTCTCGAGACGATTGCGGCCCGCGATGGGTGTGCCCACCGCCAGGTCCACCTGGCCGCTGTAGCGTGAGAGGAGCGCCTGGAACGCGGCCAGCAGCACCATGAACGGTGTCGCGCCCTCCCGGCGGCTGAGCGCCCGCACCTCCTGCCCCAGCTCACCGGATAGCCGGACCGG
>DASPJI010000202.1:0-3603 GCA_035628695.1 Thermoanaerobaculia bacterium
CAGCTCTTCCTGCACGGTGCCACGCCGCACCTCGTGGGTGGACTGGACGTACTCGGTGAGCAGTCCGAAGGGGCCATAGTAGAAGTACGCCTGGGGCGAGAGACGGAAGCGGTCGCCGTCGGCGATGACCGTGCCGGTGGCGGTGCCGTCGGAGCGGTAGGAGAAGAAGGTCTGCTGGCCGGGCGTGCGGTAGCCGGCGAGCCCCGGAGCGGTCAGCGTCCCCTCCTGGCTCCCCTGGCTCGCGGCGATGCCGACGCCGAGGTTCTTGAACGCGCCGCCACCGGCCAGGAAGGGCTGGAAGAAGAGGCGCGCCGCCACGTCCTTGGAATCGTTGGTGTCGCTGTCGGCGGTGCCGCCGTCAGGCACGCCGTTGAAGACGCCGACGGCGTAGGTCACGCCGCCGCCCGCGAAGTCGCCGAAGAGCTGGATGCCGAGGTCGCGGTTCGGCACCAGGTTGGTGGGCAGCGCCCGCTCGACGAACAGGATGTCGGTTCCGGACTGCAGGCGCTCCAGGCCCACCGGCGCCTTGAACTTGCCGACGCGCACCTTGGCGGCCGGCGAGAAGCGGCCGTCGATATAGGCGTCCTGGAGGACGGTGGTGCCGCCGCCGAAGTCCGGCATGATCCGGAAGTCGAAATTCTTGTACAGCGTCCCCTCGAAGATCGGGCGGACGCGGCGCAGCAGGAACGTGTCGGTGGCGGGCCGCTCCTCGTCACCCTGCCAGAAGCGGCCGTCGAGCTGGACGTAGCCGCGGACCTTCAGGAGGAAGGCGCCGTCGTTGGACTTGAATGAAAAGCCGTCCCGTCCCGAGGTCACCGAGGTGGCGGTCTTCGCTTTTTCGGCAGCCTGCTCTTTTTCGAGCTCGGTGCGCCGGTCGAGCACCCGCAGGCGCTGATCGATCTCGTCCAGGCGCTCTTCCACGGTCTGAGGCGCAGCCGTGCCCTCCTCCTCCGTCTGTCCCTCCTGCGGCTCCTGGGCCGGCAGGGCCGAGGCCGAAAAACCCAATAAGGCGCAGAGGAGCCATGCTTGTATGGATCTCATTCAGGTTCTCTCCGTGGTGCGCGATCGGACGATGAGCACTGGGCACTGGCCCAACTCGGGAAGCACGCGGGCGGGCAGGCCGGCCAGGGAGATGTCGCCGTCCCTGTCCGGCAGGGGGGCGCCGAGGACCAGCAGGTCGTGCCCCCCCTCGGTGACCTGCGCGAGGATCTGCTCGCGCACCGGACCGTAGCGCACCGCCGTGGAGGCGGGCACGCCCTGACGCCAGAGTGTGCGGGCGCTGCTGGTGAGGAACCGCTCCGCCTGCGCGGCGGCCGGCCGCGTCTGGCCCTGGGGCGCCCGCTCGGCTTCGGGCAGCACGGTCATGACCGTGGCCTCGGCGCCGAGGTGGCGCACCAGGCGGCCGGCGAAGGCCACATCCTCCTTGCCGGGCTCGCCCACCGCGACGCAGATCAGCACCCGCGTCGGGATGTGCGGCGCGCCGCTCGAGGTGCCCCCGCCGGTAGCACCGGGGACCAGGAGCAGGTGATGACCGCCCGCGGCGAGGACCCGCTCGGCCTGGGCGAGGGCGTCACGCGGCGCGCCGGCCGGAATGCCCAGCATCACCAGGTCGGACGGCAGGCGCACGGCCTCCTCGGCGGCGGCTGCATCCGGCGGCAGCGGCGTGGACCGGGTATCCAGGGCCGCGAGGCCGCTGCCGAGCTGCTCGCGGACTTCCTGCAGGTGGCTGTCGGCCTGACCGTCCCGGAGGCCGCAGGCGAGGACCGTCACCCGGGAGTGGGCCAGGCGCGCGAGCTGCCCGCCCAGGGCCAGCGCCGAGCGCGACGCCGGCGTGCCGTCGGTGAGCATCAGGAATCGCATGCCGGGGTGGACCAGGGCGTGGACGCGCTGGACACCGACAAACGTGGAGTCGCCCGGCCGCAGGGGGAAGCGGCGCGCCTGGTCCTGCGACCGGCTGGCCTCGATCCAGATGGTGTCGCTGCCGAACGGCACCGCCGGCGCGATGGTCCGCACTCCGGACAGCGGCGGCAGGCGGAGGCGCAGGCGCTCGAAGGAGCCGATGAACGAGCGCTGGTCCACGACCGCCTCGCCGAGCACCGGGCAGGCGAAGTCGTCGGCGGTGTCGCGCACCGCCACGTCCTCGGGCCGGAAGAGGACCTGGACGCGGCGCGAGCCGTCCGCCTCCATGCGGGTGGTGAGCGGGAACTGCACCGGCCCGAGCTGGACGCCGACGGACGTGCTCTCCCCCACCATGAGGTTGGCCGTACCGAGGAAGGTGGCGACGAACTCCGTTTCGGGGCGCAGGTAGAGCTCCTCGGGCGGCCCCACCTCCAGCAGGCGGCCGAAGGAGAGGACGCCCAGCCGGTCGGCGAGCTCGAACGCCTCCTCCTGGTCGTGGGTGACGAAGATGGCCGTGATCCCCAGCTCGCGCTGGATCTCGCGGATGGTGCGCCGCAGGTCCAGGCGCACCTTGGCGTCGAGGGCGCCGAACGGCTCGTCGAGGAGGAGCACCTCGGGCCGGTGCGCCAGCGCCCGGGCGAGCGCCACCCGCTGCTGCTGGCCACCGGAGAGCTGGCGCGGCATCCGGCCGCCGAGGCCGGCGAGGCCGACCAGTTCCAGCAGCTCGTCGCGCCGGCGCCGCCGCTCGGTCTTGAAGGTGCCGCGGATGTCGAGGGCGAACTCGACGTTCTCGGCCACCGACATGCCACGGAACAGCGCGTAGTTCTGGAACACGAAGCCGACGCCGCGCTTCGCCGGCGGCAGGTCCGAGACCTCGCGGCCGCGGAGCATCACCCGACCGCCGTCGATCTCGGCGAGGCCGGCGATCATGCGCAGGATCGTGCTCTTGCCGCTGCCGGACGAACCCAGGAGGACGAAAAACTCCCCCTCCGCCACCTCCAGCGACACCCGGTTCACCACCGGGTGCCCGGCGTAGAGCTTGGTCAGGTCTTCGAGAACGATCGACATTGGGCTGCGCTCCTCCCCGCTCCCGGGGGCTCCGGTCCTGCTGGAGAGGAAGATTAGGCAGCCGTGGTCACAGAGTCAGTCGAAAGGTGGTGACAAAACCGGCGGGTTTTGTCACCGGGGATGAGGTGGTCACGCCGGGCGTTCGATGCCCAGCTCGATCATCCGGCGATAGAGAGTCGAGCGGCCGATGCCCAGGGCGGTGGCGGCTGCGCTCACGTCGGCTCCGGCCGCGGCGAGCGCGCGCTGGATCTCCTGCCTCTCGATCTCCTCCAGCCGCTCCCGGAGGCCCTGCGGGCGCGTCCGTCTCCCCTGCCGGACCGCGTCGTCGAGATGGGAGGTCTCCAACAACTGACCGTCCTCCAGGAAGAGGCCGCCGCGGATCATTTCGCGCTGGAGCTGGCGGATGTTGCCCGGCCAGTCGTACGCCTCGAGGAGGGCCAGCGCTCCCTTGGAAATGCCCGCGATGGCCACCCCCCGCCGCTCCGCCTCGCCGGCCAGGAAGAAGGCAGCAAGGTTGGGGATGTCCGCCTTGCGCTGGCGCAGCGGCGGCAGCGTCACCTTCCAGTCGGCGATCCGGTGATAGAGGTCGGTGCGGAAGCTCCCCTCGGCCAGCATGGCGTCCAGGTCGCGGTTGGT
>DASPJI010000203.1:0-7001 GCA_035628695.1 Thermoanaerobaculia bacterium
CCGATGCCCTGCGCCAGGACCTCTCCGCCACCGCCCATCTGCTGATCCGGCTGCGCGTCCTCCACCCGCTCCTCTCGGTGACCGCGGGGTTCCTGATCCTCTACATGGCGCTGCAACTCCCCGAGCAGCGCAAGGGGGAGGGGATCGCCCGCTACGCCCGCTGGACCATGGGCGTGGTCCTGACCCAGCTCATGGCGGGCGTGGTGAACGTCCTCCTCCTGGCTCCGGTCTGGATGCAGCTCGTCCATCTCCTCCTCGCCGACCTCCTCTGGATCGGCTTCGTCCTCTTCTCCGCCTCCGTGCTGGCGGCGCGGGGGGCGGAGGCGGGGATCCAGGAGCCCGCCGGAGCCGTCGCCATGGGCATTGACAAGGGGAGTGTCTGAAATGCCGCGTCAGCCGCCGACTCCTACGAAGCCTTCGAGCGGGAGGTCAGCCGCTTCTTCCAGGAGACCAACGAGCCCACGGAGGCGGAGTGGCTCGAAGCGGTGGCGGCCCCGTCGCCGCGGATGCGGGACGGGGCTCCCGCAGCTCATCCGGACGCCGTGGATGGAGTCCGGACGCCCTGGAAGCTTCCCGAGCGCTGCGGAAGCTTCCCGGACGCTCGGGATGGTGTCCAGCTCAAAAGGATGGAATCCGGAGGCCGCGGAAGCTTCCCGAGCGCTTCGGATCGCGTCCGGGTCGTGCGGAAGGCTGCCAATTCAATCGGATGGATTCCGGAGGCTCCGGAAGCTTCCCGAAGGACTCGGATGGTGTCCGATCCAAACGGATGGAGTCCCGGCTCCTACCGCCGCTCCCGTGGCGGCCGGGGGCGGGGGAGCTTCGAGCCCGGGCGGCGCTGGTAGATGGTGAGCCCGCGGCCGTCCCCCTCGTGGAAGTAGGCGACGGCCTCGTAGGCGCGGGGGAACCAGCGGCGCTGGATGAGGGGGGACATCCGGCCGCGGCTGTGGTGGATCACGAAACGGGTGGGGTGGGCCAGGAAGGCGCCGACCAGGTCGTCGGCCTCGACGTACGGGATCGCCCCCGGCGTTACCAGTCCGAGGAGGTCCACCAGCGGCCTCTCGCTGTAGAAGGACATCACTCCGATCTCCACGTAGGCGAGAGCGTCCTGCGGCGCCGAGTGGTCCCGGATCCAGAGCGCCGCCTCGCGGTAGGTCCGGAGGTGCCGCTGCCACTGGTACTGGGTGTGCCACCGCCAGGTGGCCGGTACGAACGAGAGGAGGAGCGGCGCCAGGATCGCCGTCGCAGCGGCGGCACCCACCATCTGTCGTCTTCCCAGCCTGGCGGCCAGCCCGCGTCCCAGGGCTCCCGTGAGATAGGGCACACCGTAGAGGACTCCGACCGCCGTGGGCACCGCGTACCAGGAGAAGAAGGGGACTTCGAGCAGCGGGTAGGCCAGCGCCATGGCGAGCGAGACGAGGGCCAGGAGCCGCGTGGCCCGGCCGCCCCCCCGTGGCTCGGTCCGGCCCTGCTCGGCTCCTTCGTGTGCGCTCGCCCCCTCCCACCCGCCCTCGCTGCCAGTCGCCTGCGCCGGGCCGGCCGAGCCACGGCCCCCACCCCCGAGGAGCATCGCCGCGTGGCCCGCGAGGCCCACCCCGGTCATCAGCGTCCACCAGGGACCCCAGTGGCGCGACATCAGCCGGAAGGCCCGGGGCCAGAACCCCCGGAAACCGGAGCCCACCTCCGTCATCCCCACCGTCATGGCGTGCTTGGCGGCCAGCGTGTTGGGCAGGGGGCTGCCGAACCAGGACCAGGCCGCCAGCACCCCGGCGCTCGCCACGCCTCCCGCGGCCAGCAGGTAGGTCCAGGGCAGGCGCCGCTTCTCGATCCCTAGGAGCAGGCCGAGGAGACCCACCCCGAGCGCCGCGTCCGGGCGCATCCAGACCGCGAGGCCGGCGAGGAGCCCCGCCCGGACCGGCGAGCGCAGACGTGCCGCTATGAGAAGGAAGAGGAGAGCGAAGAAGACGCCTCCCCCCTGGTTGACCCAGAGGAAGGAGGAGCCCACGATCAGCGTCCCGCCGACGAGAGCCTCGGGCGTCCGCCCCCGCTCCCGGCCGTCGAGCAGCAGCACCAGGGCGATCCCCACCAGGGCGGCGCCGGTGACCGCCGTCCCCAGCCAGGGGATGGGCAGGCGGGTGACGAGGTGCAGGGCCGCGAGGAGGAGACCCAGGCCGGGATCGGTCAGCCCGAAGACCCGCTCCCCGGGGTTGAAGACGAAGCCGTTCCCCCCGGCGAGGTTCCAGGCGTAGCGATAGGTGACGAAGAAGTCGTCCGGCGCCATCCCGGCCAGCCGTACGGTGAAGAGAGCCGCGAGCGACGTCCAAAGAGCCGCCGCGGCCCCCGGGAGGAGGCGTCCTCCCGGCCGCTCCTCTTCTTCTCTACTTGCCGCCACGCCCACCCAGGGCCAGCAGGTTCGCGAACAGACGGTAGGCGCCGGGGACGCCCGCCGGGATCTGCCGGAAGAAGGCCAGGCCGGTGTAGACGTAGTGACCCTTGCCCAGGGGCGCCACCAGCAGGCCCCCCCGCAGCTCGGGGCCGCCGGGGTCCGCCATCGACAGCAGCGGCACGTAGGCCGGGTCCCAGGTGTTGGCGAAGTAGAGCCCCCGCTCCTGGATCCACCCCTGCCAGTCCTCGGGGCCGATCCGGTTCGGCGTGGTGAACAGCGGGTGGCTCGGGGCGAGCACCCGGACCGCCGCGGTCTCGTCGGTCACCCGGTCGTGGGGACGGGCGATGTCCAGCGCGAGGGGGGCGAACTTGCCCTGGATGAAGGGGTACTGCTGGTACTGGACGATCACCAGCCCGCCGGCCCGGGCGTAGTCCAGGAGGCGCGGGTTGGCGCGCGCCAGCGCCGGGTCGGTCTCGTAGGCGCGGCTGCCGACGACGATGGCGTCGTAGCGGGAGAGGTCCCCCTCCAGCTCCCGGATCCCCACCATCTCCAGCGGCACGCCGGCCTGGCTGAGGAACTCGGGGACCCGGTCCGAGGCGCCGCGCACGTAGCCGACCCGCTTCAGCGGGGGGAGCTGGAGGTCGGCGGCGCTCACCTCCAGGCGGGCGGGGTCGGGCTGCGGCGTCGGACGGATGTGCGGGTAGTCGAGGACCGGCACCGCCAGGTCGAAGCGCTGGCCGTCCGCGAGGACCGCGGAGAGCCGCAGGTCGTAGCGGCCGGGCGCGAGACCCCGGGGGGCCGGGATGACCAGCTCCAGCCCGTGCTCGCCCCCCGGCTCCAGGGCGAACGGCACCGGCGTCACCGCCGGCCAGGGCGCCGGCGCCGAGAGCTCCAGACGGCCGCGCACCGCCTCGCGGGCATTGGATGACACGGTCACCTGCAGGCGCCGGGGCTCGCGGCGGGCCACCGGCCAGACCAGCAGGTCCTCCGCGGCCTGGACCTCCACCCGCGGCACCACCCGCAGCGGCCGCCGGATCTCGCCGAGCGCCTGGTCGCGGTGACGGTGGACCACCTCCCTCTCCAGGGTGACGGCGGCGCCGTCGATCGTGAAGGAGAAGCGGGCGGTGAGGGGGGGCGGGCCGAAGGGCTCGCCTTTGACCGAGGCTGGTGAGTCCGACCAGTCGTAGAGGCTCCCCGTCGTCCCCGCTCCGGCCAGGGGCTTGCGCAGGAAGTAGGGGACGGTGAGCGCCGCCTGGGCGGGGACGGCGGGCTCGAAGTCGTAGCCGGCGAGCTGGCCGGCGGGCACGCTCCCGCCGGGCGGCACCTGGATCGCGGGGTTCGGGGCCGCCCGGGGCGACGTGCCCGGCGCGGGCGGGGGCTCCTGGCCGGGCGGCTTGGGCTCGATCGGCCCGCCCCCCCACTCGTTGTCGGCGGTGGGGAGCAGGGTGACGCGCACGTTCTCCACCACCCCGCCGCCGCTGTTCCAGAGGACGGCGCGGACCGGGAAGGTCTCCCCCTGGATCAGCGTCTCGCGCTCGGTGAAGGCATCGACCGCCACGCCCGCGGCGGCGGCGAGCGCCAGGTCGGCGGCGTCGATCTTCTCCTGGATCAGCTCCAGGACGGGGCGCCGCTCCGCCTCGGGCACGCGGTCCTCCACCAGGTGATAGACCGCCCGCAGGTTTTTGCGGATCTCCGCCAGGCCGGGCACGGCGTCCGAGAGCCGGGAGGGGCTCAGGGACCGCCGCACCTGCTCGGCGCGCACGGCCACCGTCTCGAGGTGCTCCCCGGCGTGGCGGCGCGCGTACTTCTCCGGGATCACCGCGGCGATGGCGGTCACGCGCGTGTCGATCCCCTCGAAGAGGTCCTTGGACTGGGCGCCGGCGCCCCCCTCCACCCAGCCGACACGGGTGTCGTCCGGCCCGAGCTGCTGGAAGAGGCCCATGTCCTGCGAGCGGTGCATGCTGCGGCTGGCCATCGCGAGCTGCTCGATGGACTTGCCGGTGATCGGGTCGACCGGAGCGGTGGAGAGGACGAGGGTGGTGGCGTCGGGCGAGAAGAAGGTGGAGCGGAACAGGGCCTGGGGCTTCCACGGCAGCAGCCCCTCCTGCCGGAGCCGGGGCAGCGCCGCCGGGTCCCCCGCCAGCCGGAACGCCTCGTAGGCGGTCACCCCCGCGGCCTGGTGCTGGCCGTGGTTGGGGTGCGGCACGCCGGGGAAGATCGAGACGATCACCTGCGGCTTGAAGCGGCGGATGACCCGCACGGCGTCCTCCAGGAGCACCTCGCGCGGCCAGAGCGTCAGGGTCTCGTCGAGCGACCGGGTGTAGCCGAAGTCGAAGGCGCGGGTGAAGAACTGCCGGCCGCCGTCGACGGCGCGGGCGGCGAGGAGCTCGCGGCTGCGGATGAGCCCCAGGCCCACTCCCAGCTCCGGTCCGATCAGGTTCTGCCCCCCCTCGCCGCGGCTCAGCGAGAGGTAGGCCGCCTCGCCGCCCATGCCGCGGGCGATCAGGGTGAGGAGCGAGGTGTCCTCGTCGTCCGGATGCGCGGCGACCACCAGCAATCGCTTGTGGGTCATGAGCTTGGCCAGGGCCCGCTCGACCGTGGCGATGCCGCCGGTGCCGGCCGGCTCCAGGGGCTGCGGCGCGAGGGGGCCCCGGGCCTCCTGGGCGGAGACGGCGCCGACGGAGGCGATCATCAGGGAGAGGACGGACGCTGCTATGGGCTTCACGAATCGATTCATCGCTGGCTCCGGTCGTTCCGGTCGGGAAACGACCGGGAGTCTAGCAGGGCTGGCCGGCCCAGTCCTTGAACCGGAGGGTGGGGTCCCGTTCCAGGTGGCGCAGGAAGTCCATCACCTTCTCCAGCAGGCCGCCGGTCTCGAGGCCGGCGCGGCAGGAGTCCTGGAGCGCCAGCACCGCCGCGATGGCCTCGCGGCTGATCTCGATCTCCAGGAACATCTCCGCGGCCTCGAGGATGGTGGAGCAGGCCTCCTCCGGCCGCCCCTGGCGCCGGTGGATCACGGCGAGGTCGAGGGCCGCGAGCGCCGAGTGATAGCGCTTCCCCACGTCCAGCATCCCCTCTCGGACCTCGACGAAGGCCTCCTCCGCCTCGTCCAGCAGTCCCAGGCCGGCGTCGGCGCGCGCCTCGATCCAGCGCAGCTTGAGGAAGTCGATGCGGTGCTCGCGCTCGGCGAACCGCCGCAGGTTCCGGTGCGCCAGGGCGCGCGCCTCCTCGAACCTGCCCGTCTCGATCATGAAGAGGGAGAGGTTGTGGGTCGCCCAGAGGGCCAGGTTGGGGTCGCGGCCGGAGTCGATCCGGGACAGCCCCTCCTCGATGAGCCGGATGGCGCCCTCGGGATCGCCGGAGTAGCCGGTGAACAGCCCCTTGCTGAGCAGGGCCCGGCCCGCCAGGTGCTCGTCCCCCCTCTCCTGAAAGATCGCGAAGACCCGGTCGAGGAGCGCGATCGCCTCCGGGAACCGCCGCTGGTCGGCCCGGAAGGAGGCCTGGAAGTCGAGCAGCCGGGCCTGCAGGCTGCGGTCGCGGCTGCCGGCCGCGAAGTGGTTGAAGGCTTCGGTGAAGGCGAACTCCGCCGCCGACAGGTTGTCCGCCACCCGGTAGGCGTTGCCCAGGATCGCCCAGGCGCGGCAGCGCAGGTCCGCGAGCCCCCGCGCGCCGAGCTCTTCCGGATCGAGCCGGCTGCCGAACCGGGTCGCCCACCGGGCCGACTCGATCGCCTGCGCCGGGTCGGCGTGGAGGACCGCCCAGCTATGCCGCAGGAAGGCCTCGAAGGCGACGGGGCCGCGCAGGCGCTCCGGCCCCCGGGCGAGTGCCTCGGGCCCACGCTCCGCCAGCAGCGCCAACGCTTCCTCCAGGAGGCCGGGGTCTACCGTCTGCTGTCGTTCGGCGAGTGTCAGGAAGGGATCACCCACGAAGCTCCTCCCGGAGTGGGGCGCCGCGGATTATTCCATATCCGCCTTTCCTGCTACGCTGAATGGACTATGTCCGAGGTCCAGCCCGACGTCCAGTGCGACGCCGAGATCCAGCGGATCCTCACTGTCCTGCGGACGTCGATGCGGATCCTCGGCGTCACCAACCGGGAGATCGAGAAGCGGCTCGGGGTGAGCGTCGGCTATCTGAGCCGGCTCTTCCACGGCAGTGTGGAGCTCAAGGTGGAGCACGTCCTGGCGATCACGCAGGCGATCGGGCTGCACCCGGCCGAGCTTTTCCATCTGCTGTACCCGCAGCTGCCGGCCCGGCCCACCGAGGCTTCGCTGAAGCTGCGGTCCGCCCTCGAAGGGTTCCGTCCCGCGCCGCCCCCTTCCCCGGCGGCGCCGGAGAAGCCCGGAGCCCACGCGCCGTCCGAGGAGGACCTCGAACGGCTGATGATGTCCTCCCTTCGCAAGCTCCTCGCCGGCCTCGGCCGCGAGCCGGGCTGAGTCCGGCCTGCTCAAGCCCCCTGCAGGGCGTTCTTCGGATCGACCCCCGCGGCGCGCCGCGCCGGCACGACGGAGGCGAGGAGCGCCGCCCCCGCGAGGACCGCGACAACCGAGGCGAGGGTGACCGGGTCCATGCGCCCGACGCCTACCAGGTTCGCCGACAGCACCCGCGTCGCCACGGCGGA
>DASPJI010000204.1:0-5273 GCA_035628695.1 Thermoanaerobaculia bacterium
CTCGGAGAACGGCGGCCGCGCCACGTCGCGCACGGCGACGAGCACCGCCAGCACGCCGCCCCGCCCTCCCGCCGGCTCGAGCTCGCGCGGCAGGACCACGGGCACGGCGGCGAAGCGCTCGCTGCCGGTGGACTCCGGGTCGTCGGCGTCGCGGTCGAAGCGGGGGTCGCCGGCGAGCCGCTCCAGGACGACCGGCCGGCCGGTGCGGGTGACGAAGCTCACCAGCCCGACGGCGGCGCTCTCGTGGCGCTGGTCGGTCGAGCCCTCCTCGCCGGCCCAGAGGATCTCCTTCGCCGGGTCGTAGAACAGGCAATAGCCCCGGTCGGCCTCGGCCACGTCCACGACGGCCCCTGCCGCCGCCCGGCCCGCCGCCACCGCGGTCTTCTGGGAGGTGACGTCCCGCACCGAGGCGAGGAGGATGCGGCCGAGAGCCGCCCGGGCCCGCTCCTCCCCCTGCCAGCTCCGGGCGACGGCGTGCCAACGCTCGGCCGCGCTGCGCAGAATCGCCACCAGGTCGGCGGTCGGCACCGGCTCCTGGGTGAGATAGAAGATCCGGTCGCGGTCGATGAGGTCCTGAAAGAGGGTGGGCTCGTCCGCGGCAAAGACGATGTTCAGGCGGCCCATGCCGCCGGCGGCCACGGGAGGGGCGGTGCCATCCCCCTCGGCCTCTTCGATCAGGGCGAGGGCGCGCTGGCCGGGAACGCCGGGCCCGAGACAGAGCACCGCGATCAGGTGGGTCTCGAGGAGCGGACGGGCATCCGCCTCCCCGTCGGCGACCAGCAGCCGCAGGTCATTCTCCAGGAGCCGCCGGCAGACCTCGACCGTACCGGCGTCGAAGCCCACGAGCAACGCGATCGCTTGAAATTCCTGAATCTCCGCCTCCGGCATCCTGCTGCGTCTGCTGCTGATTCTGCTGCTGATCGTGGTCAACGGGCCCTAAATGGCAGTCTAGAAGCAGCTTACTGGATGGTCAACCGGGGAGAGGAGGAGAAATCTTCCAGGCCCCTCCCCGCCTCCCTCCATCTTCTAGGTGCGTGGAAAGGGGCCGGAGGGGGTCACGGCGCCTCAGCCGTTCAGGCCGACCTCTTTGAGCAGTCGCGCGAAGCGGGGATCGGAGCGGACGGCCGCGTAGTCGGAGTCGACGCGGAGGAACATCAGACCCTGGTCGCGCTCCTCGAGGGCCTTCTGCATCCAGGTGAAGCCCTGGTCGGTCTCGCCGAGGGCGAAGTGGAGCTTGGCGAGCACGGTGGGGGCCACGTAGCCCGTCCGCTTCTTCTCTTCGAGCTCGGCCAGCACCTTGCGCGCCTCGGCGGCCTTGCCCCAGCGCGCCTGGTTGCGGCCGATCGCCCCCAGGATCACCGGGCCGGGCCCCTTCTCCAGCGCCCGCCGGAGCTCGGCGTCGGCCTCGGCGAAGCGCCCCTGGCTGGAGTACGAGGTGCCCAGCAGGAAGTGGCCGAGCCAGAAGCCGGGATGGATGTCGAGGGTGGCGCGGGCGGCCGCGACCGCCCGGTCGTGGTCGCCGGCGAAACGGTGGCCCGCGGCCAGCGCCTGGTTGACCGCGGGCGACAGCGGATCGAGCCGCTTCGCCGTCTCCAGCGCCTTGATCGCCTCCGCGTGCCGGCCCATCGCCGTCAGATAGAAGGCGTACTTGAGATAAGCGTCGGCGTTGCTGGGATTCAGCTCGATGGCGCGCCGGAACGACCTCTCCGCCGCCGCCCACTCCCAGCTCTCGGTGGTGGCGAAGCCGAGGACCACGTGCGCGTCGGACAGGTTGGGGTCGAGCTCGATAGCCCTGGCCGCCGCCTTCCGCGCCTGGGCTCCCCCCTCTCGCGCCGGCATGCTGGCGAGGCCCGGCGAGACCAGGTGGGCGTAGCACTCGGCCTTGGCCGCCCAGGCCAGGGCGTAGCCCGGCTCCTGCTTCAGCACCTCGTCGAGGCGGCCGAGCGCCTCGCGCAACGCTTCGGGGGTGCGCTGGTTGATCAGGAAGCGGGCTTTCAGATAGAGCTCGTAGGTCTCCGGCCGCACCGCCTGCCCCTGCTGCAGGCGGCTCCGGTCGTCGCCGGTGATCTGGACGCGGGCGGCCTGGGCCACCTCCTCGGCCACCTTGTCCTGGAAGGTGAAGATATCCCGCACCCCGCCCTGGAAGCGGTCGCTCCAGACCACGCTGTCGGTGGCCGCGTCCACGAGCTGCGCGGTGATCACCACCTGGTCCGCCATCTTCGCGAGTGATCCCTCCAGGACGTAGCTCACCCCCAGCTCGCGGGCGATCTGCGGCAGCGGCGACCGGCTCCCCTTGAACCGCATGACGGAGGTGCGGGAGGTCACGCGCAGGCCGCTGATCTTGGCCAGGTTGGTGATGACCGCCTCGGTGGTGCCGTCGGAGAAGTACTCCTGGCCGGGGTCGCCGGACAGGTTGGCCAGCGGCAGGACCGCCACGGCCACGGCCGGCAGTGCGGTGGTGGAGACCGGCAGGGCCAGCTCCGGACCGCCGCGGAACCCGGCGTCGGGCGACAGCTCCACCGGCGCCTCGCGGCGCGCCACGGTGACCAGCGCCAGGGCCAGCCCGGCGCCGAGCGCCGGGAGCACGGCCCAGCGCCAGAGCCGGCCCGACCGCCCTCCCGCGGATCCATAAGGGGGTGCGACGGTGTGGGCGACGGAGGGCCCGGCGGCGGAAGCACCCGTGGCCCGCGCTGCAGACGACGCCGTCGCTGAAGCGTTGGCTGGCAGCGACCAGCCGGTCAGCGTCGGGGCCGACAGCACCGGGGACGGCAGGTCGGGAAGGGTCATGTCCAGAGCGGACAGCGCCGGCGAGGTGGGGTCCCGCCGCAGCTCGCCCAGGGCGCCCGCGAGCTCCTCGGCCGACTGGTAGCGCCGGGCCGGGTCCTTGGCGAGGCAGCGCAGGACGATCGCCTCCAGCCGCGCCGACGCCACGGTGCCGCGTAGCCGCGAGAACGGCGGCGGCGGGTCGCGCAGGATGGCCGTGATCAGGGAGGCGGAGCTCTCCCCCTCGAAGGGGCGGCGGCCGGTGGCCATCTCATAGAGGACGACGCCGAGGGAGAAGATGTCCGAGCGCGCGTCCACCGCCCGGCCCTCGAGCTGCTGGGGAGACATGTAAGGCAGGGTGCCCACGGCGATACCCTCCGCGGTCTTGAACTCGGTGGAGGCCGGGAGGAAGCCCTCGGCGACCGTCACCTCCTCCATCTTGGAAATTCCGAAGTCGACGACCTTGACCACCCCGTCGTCGCGCACCATGACATTGGCGGGCTTCAGGTCCCGGTGGACGATCCCCGCGCGGTGGGCCTGGGCCATCGCGTCGACCATCGGAATGGCCAGCTCCAGGCAGCGCTCCAGCGGCAGCCCGTCCAGGGGGATCAGGTCCTCCAGCGACTTGCCCTCGATCCACTCCATCACCAGGAAGGGCTGGCCGTCCGCCTCCTCGATGGAGTGGATGGTGACGATGTTCGCGTGGTTGAGCGCCGCCAGCGCCCGCGACTCGCGCTCGAACCGCTTGCGGCGCGGCCCGTCCGCCACCACGTCGGGCGGCAGCAGCTTGATGGCCACCCGGCGTCCCAGCCGGCGGTCCAGGGCGAGCCAGACCTGCCCCATGCCGCCGCTGCCCAGCTTCTCGAGGAGCTGGTAGTGGTGGAGCGCGCTCCCGGCGAGCGGGTCGGAAAGGGCCTGGTTCATTGCAAGCTCAATGGAGCCACTATCTTAACCCTTCCTCGCCCGCGATTCGACATTCCGGACGCCCATGGGTACAATCCCGCGCATCCAAGCGTCCGAGAGCCGGCAGCTTTTCATTGTTTCCAGGAGGGATGTTCCATGTCCGACCACCAGGAAGCTCCATCCAAACCCCGCCGCGAAGACCGCGTCCAGCAGGCGTTCGACCGTGCCGCAGAGGGCGCGAACGGCGCGGCCGGCCTGGGCCTGAAGCTGGAGCCGGCCCAGGCCGGAGAAGGCGGCGATGACGTGCGCATCGTCGGCACCGCGTTCGTCGCCTTCAGCAAGGCGATCGACTACGACCTGATGGACTCGCCGCCGCCCGTGGCGGCCGCGGACGACGCCGCCATCACCAGCATCGTCACGGCCTACGAGTCCATCTTGCCGGTCGACCTGGCCGCGAACTGGCGGCAATACGCCACGGATCCCCACATCGCCATCGCCGACGGCTGGGTCGCCCAGGTCACCGACAAGACGTTCCGGAAGTGGCTGCGCAGCGACGAGTACGAGGAGTGGACCGAAGAGTACCCGATGTTCTCGCCGCGGCACGTCCAGATCACGAACCTGAACATCATCTACATCGGCAGGGTCCGGGCGACGGTGACGTACGTCCTGCAGGAGGAGTTCACCAACGGCAAGGTGGCGGCCGGCAACGGCTCGGCCTCGCTGTTCAAGCTGGAGGGGGGCCAGTGGCGAATCGTCTCGATCCACAAGCGGGTCAAGGAGGAGGTCGCGCAGTAGCGGCCCCCACCGCCGGGACGGCCAAGCGGTTCCTCGAAGGGACGCACCGCATCCGCCCGCCGCGGGAGACCTGGGAGTCCCTGCAGCCGGTGCTGCCGCTCGCCGGCATCACCCGCGTCGCCGACGTGACCGGCCTCGACTGCATCGGCCTGCCGGTCTACCAGGCGGTCCGTCCGGCGAGCCTCAACCTCTCGGTCTCCCAGGGGAAGGGGGCGAGCCCGGACGCCGCCCGGGTCAGCGCCGCCATGGAGGCGCTCGAGCTCTGGCACGCCGAGGATCTGGGGCACCTCCCGCAGGTGACCCTGTCGTTCCGCGAGGCGCGCCATGTGAACCCGATCCCGCTCGGGTCACTGCGCTGGTCGCCGACCCTGGTCTGCCCCGGCGGCCTGCGGGTGGCCTGGGTGCACGCCCGCTCGCTACGGAACGGAGAGGGGGACCGGCAGGGGTGGCTCCCCCGTGCCATGCTGGAGCTCGACTTCAGGCTGGGGCCGGAGGCGGCGCCGAGCCCGTTCCGGCAGACCTCGAACGGCCTCGCCTCGGGCAACTGCCGGGAAGAGGCGCTCCTCCACGCCGTCTGTGAGCTGGTGGAGCGCCACGCGATGGCGCTGGCGCAACGCGAGCCGCGGCGGCGGGTGCCGTTGATCGAGGAGTCGGTGGACGCCCCCTGGTGCCGCGAGCTCATCGGCCGCATCCGTGAGGCCGGGATGCGGCTGGCGATGCGCGACATCACCTGCGAGATCGGCCTCCCCACCTTCGTGGCCGACCTCGCCGCCCCCGACCTCCCCCGGGTCTGGCGCGGCTCGGGCTGCCAC
>DASPJI010000205.1:0-13854 GCA_035628695.1 Thermoanaerobaculia bacterium
GGGCGGATCGGCGTCACCCTCCTTGTCAGCCTCGTACTCGTCCCAGTCGCGGGCGTACTCCCGGGCCTCGATGAAGGCCTCGCGGTAGCCCGCCATGTTGCCCATGCGGGTGGACGGGGCGCGCCCCTTCCCGCCGTAGACCCGCTTGGGGTTCTCGCCGCAGGCCATCTTCAGCCCGTGGGGGGCGCCCGGGAACTTCATCGCCTGGACGCTGCGGGCCGGGACGCTCTTGAGGACCACCGAGCGGCCGCCGATCAGGTTGGCCGAGCCGGGCAGGATCTGCTGCGTGGTGACGCCGCCCGCGATGGCCAGGGGGAACTGCGGGTCCTGCGGCCAGACGGAGTGCTCGGCCCAGACCTCGGCGGTCACCGGGTCGGTGATCTCGTTGCCGTCCTGGTGCGCCTGCGCCGACCCCGGCGCGGGGTAGACGCCGAGATGGGAGTGGGCGTCGATGATCCCCGGCGTCACCCACTTGCCGGAGGCGTCCACCACCGTGACCCCCGCGGCAGGTGCGATCCCGCGGCCGACGGCGGCGATCTTGCCGTCCCGCATCAGGACCGAGCCGCCCTCGATCCGGTCACCGGCGGCGGTGAGGACGGTGGCGTTGGTGATCAGGACCGGCGCCGACGGCAGCGGCCGGTAGGTGGAGGGGTAGGGCTCGCTCTCACCGGCGGCGGCTTCCTGCCTGGCGGCTTGCCTGGCCGCCGGGCGCTCCGGCTCCCGCGCGGGGGCGGTGCTGGCGCAGCCTGTCAGGCCCGGGAGGGCGGCGAGCAGGGAGAGCAGGAGAGGAGTGGAGCTGCGGAGGCTCGTTGCCATGCTTTTTTCCTCGTGTCCGTGCGGTGTCCGTGCGCGCGGCATCCTAGCACGGCCGCCCCCGGCCGCCTCGCTGGCACCCCTCGTGCACCAACGTCGGGAGTGGGAGCGCGGTGCGGACGAGGAAGGAGCCTGCCATGAGAAATTTGTTGCCTGGGGCGCTGCTCGCGCTGGGTCTGTTTGCGGGATGTGCCGCCAGCGGCCCCCCCGTCACTACGGAACAATTGACCGAAGCCGAGGCCGCGCTGCGGAGCGCCGAGTCCGCGGGCGCCGAGGAGCACGCCCCCGAGCTGCTCCAGGAGTCGCGCTCGGCCCTCGAGGCCGCCCGGCGCGCGTCGTCCCGCGGCGATGCGGAGGGGGCGCGGCGGCTGCTGCTCGAGTCCCAGGACTACGCGGCCGCCGCCGCGGCCCGGGCCCGTGCCGACAGGACCCGGAGCGAGGCCGAGCGCCTGCGCCGGGAGGCCGACGAGTTGGAGGCCAGGACCCGAGACATCATGGAAGAGGCGCGCCGGCCGCCGGTATGAGGTGCTGTATGAGAAATAGGAAACTCGGATCGTCGTTCAACTCGCTGGCCGGGGTGTTGGCCCTGGCCGCCGTCATCGCCGTCATCGCATCGTTGGGCGCCTGCGCCACGGCGCAGCCGCCGGCCGCCATCGCCGACGCGCGGACCGTCCTGGAAGCCGCCCGTGCCGACCGCGCCGAGGAGCTCGCGACCCGTCCCTTCGACGAGGCCGCCCGGCACCTGAACGTGGCCGAGAGCACCTGGCGGCAGAACCGGGATGGCGAGGGCGCGGCGCACTGGGCGCGGCGGGCCGAGGCCGCGGCGCGCCGGGCGCAGTACGAGGCGCTGGCTCGTGCCGCCGAGGAGGAGATCCGTCTCCAGACCGAGCGCCGCAACCGTGCCGAGCTGGCGGTGCGCGACGCCGAGATCGCCCGCCTGCAGGCCCAGGGGCGCAACGAGGCGGAGCAGCGCGCCGCCGAGGCCGAGCGGGAGGCGCGGCGGGCCGAGCGCCGGGCCGAAGAGGAGCGGGCTGCACGCGAGCGCGCCACCGAGGAGGCGCGGCGTGAGGCCGAGGCGCGCGCGGAGGCCGAGGCCCAGGCGCGCGAGGAGCGGCTGCGGCGGGAGGAGGAGCTCGAGCGCCGGGAGACCCAGGCCGAGCAGGAGCGGCTGGCCGCCGAGGCGCGTCTGGAGGAGGAGCGCCGCCGGCTCGACGAGCAGCGGCGGGCTGAGGAGGCCCGGACCGCCGAGATCGAGCGCCTGCGCCAGGAGCAGGAGCAGACCCGCGAGGAGCTGCGCACCACCCTGTCCCGCCTCGCCGAGGTGCGCCAGGAGGCGCGCGGCCTGGTGGTGACCCTCCCCGGCAGCATCTACTTCGCGGTCAACAAGTCGGTGGTCCAGCCGTCCATGCGCTCGCGGCTGACGGAGATCGCCGGCGCCCTGGCCGGCGCCGACGACTCCACCATCCTTATAGAAGGGCACACCGACTCCGACGGGTCGAACGAGTACAACCTGGAGCTCTCCCGGCTGCGGGCCGAGGCGGTGCGCTCGGTGCTGGTCGCCGGCGGCGTTCCTGCCGGGAGCATCGAGACTCAGGGCTACGGCGAGACGCGGCCGGTCGCCCCCAACACCAGCGCCTCGGGCAAGGCCCAGAACCGGCGGGTCGAGATCATCATCCAGGGAGGGGCGGCCTCGCCCGGCCGCTGAGCCGCGCGGGGGGCGCGTGGTAGCATTGCCCGGTTGGCCCGGCGGAGCCGGGCGTCCCAAAAACCCCGGAGGCTCCCTGCATGTCGTTTTCTTTGAGGGATCACGATTCGTCGCCCCTCCCCGACCCGCTCGAGGCCGCGCCCGAGGTGGGCAACGAGCAGTTCACCAAAGCCAGCATCCTCCGCGATTACCGGATCGCGTTCCGCAGCCGGCAGGCCAGCCTGCTCGGCCGTAAAGAAGTGTTCACCGGCAAGGCCAAGTTCGGCATCTTTGGCGACGGCAAGGAGGTCGCCCAGGTGGCCCTCGCCCGCGCCTTCCGCAAGGGGGATTTCCGGTCCGGCTACTACCGCGACCAGACCCTGATGATGGCGCTCGGCCTGCTCACCCTGGAGCAGTTCTTCGCCCAGCTCTATGCCCACGCCGACGTCGAGCTCGAGCCCTGCTCGGCCGGCCGCTCGATGACGGCCCATTTCTCAACCTGCATGCTCGACGCCGACGGCGGCTTCAGGGACCTGGCGCAGCTCGTCAACTCCTCGGCGGACGTCTCGCCCACCGGCTCGCAGATGCCGCGCCTGGTCGGCCTCGCCTATGCCTCGCGGCTCTACCGCGAGCTGCCCGAGCTGCGGGAGATGACCCGCTTCTCCAACAACGGCGACGAGGTAGCCTTCGGCACCATTGGCAACGCGAGCTGCGCCGAGGGGATGTTCTGGGAGGCGGTCAACGCCGTCGGCGTCCTCCAGTCCCCCATGCTCCTCTCCATCTGGGACGACGGCTACGGCATCTCGGTCCCCAACGAGTTCCAGATCACCAAGTCGGACCTCTCCGCGGTGCTCTCCGGCTTCCAGCGCGCCCCCGGCACCCGCCAGGGGTACGACCTCTACGCGGTCAAGGGGTGGGACTACCCGGCGCTTTGCGAGACCTACCTCAACGCGGTGCAGATCGTGCGCCGCGAGCACGTGCCGGCGATCGTCCACGTCACCGAGGTGACCCAGCCCCAGGGGCACTCCACCTCCGGTAGCCACGAGCGCTACAAGACCAAGGAGCGCCTGGCCTGGGAGGCCGAGTTCGACGGCCTGCGCAAGATGCGGCAGTGGATCCTGGAGCAGGGCATCGCCGAGGCCGCGGAGCTGGAGGCGGCCGAGAAGGAGGATACCCGGCTGGTCCGCGAGGCCCAGGACCGGGCCTGGCAGGCCTTCCGCAACCCCCATGAGGAGGAGCGGCGGACCGTCGTGGCCCTGCTCGGCGACCTCGGCCGGGAGTCCTCGCGCGGCCAGGAGGTGGAGAAGGTGCGGCAGGAGCTGGAGCGCGCCAGCCTGCCGTTGCGCCGCGACCTCATGGCCGCCATCCAGAGCGCCCTGATCGCCACCTGCGGCGAGGAGCTGGCGGCGGCGCGGCGGCTGATCGACTGGAAGCGCGAGCACGACCGGATGAGCGAGGACCGCTACGACTCGGACCTCTACAGCGAGTCGCCGCTGTCCGCCCTCAAGGTGCGGGAGGTGCCGGCGGTCTACGCGGACGACGCGCCGGTGCTCAACGGCTTCGAGGTGGTCAACGCCTTGTTCGACACCGCGTTGCGGCGCTACCCCCATCTGATCGCCATGGGCGAGGACGTGGGCAAGATCGGCGACGTCAACCAGGGCTTCGCCGGCCTCCAGGCCAAGTACGGACCGCTCCGCGTCTCCGACACCGGCATCCGCGAGACCACCATCATCGGCCAGGCCATCGGCATGGCCCTGCGCGGGCTGCGGCCGATCGCCGAGATCCAGTATCTCGACTACCTCCTCTACGCGCTGCAGATCCTGTCGGACGACCTCGCCACCCTGCGCTACCGCACCAAGGGGCGGCAGATGGCGCCGGTCATCGTCCGCACCCGCGGCCACCGGCTGGAGGGGATCTGGCACGCCGGCTCGGAGATGGGGGGCATCGTCCACCTGATCCGCGGCATCTACTTCTGCGTGCCGCGCAACATGACCCAGGCGGCCGGCTTCTACAACACCCTGCTCCAGTCGGACGACTCGGGGATCATCGTCGAGGTGCTGAACGGCTACCGGCTGAAGGAGCGCCTGCCCGCCAATCTCGAGGACTTCACCGTGCCGCTGGGCGTGCCCGAGGTGCTGCGCGAGGGGAGCGACGTCACGGTCGTGACCTACGGCGCCTGCTGCCGTATCGCCATGGAGGCGGCCGAGCGGCTGGCCGAGGTGGGGATCGAGACCGAGGTGATCGACGTCCAGACGCTGCTGCCGTTCGACCTCCCGGGGCGGATCGTGGAGTCGCTCAAGAAGACCAACAAGGTGCTCTTCCTGGACGAGGACGTGCCGGGCGGCGGCAGCGCCTACATGATGCAGCGGGTGCTGGAGGAGCAGGGGGGCTACGACTGGCTGGACGCGGCGCCCCGCACCCTCTCGGGCAAGGAGCACCGGCCCGCCTACGGCTCGGACGGCGACTACTACTCGAAGCCGAACCGCGAGACGGTCTTCGAGGCCGTCTACGAGATCATGCACGAGACCGATCCGGCCTCGTTCCCCATCTTCTACCGCTAGAAAAGCGAAGGGGCGCCGCGCGGCGCCCCTTCCTGTCTTCGGCCTCAGTGGACCGTCGGCGGCGGCGGCTCCGAGGGCTCCGGTGCCGCCCCGGGGGCGTCATCGCCCTGGTGCCTGGCACCGCCACGGCGCTTGCGGCGCCGGCGCCGCTTGTTGGAAGAGCGGCCACCCCCTCCCTCCGCTTCGAGCCCACCCTCTTCGGAGTCCCCCTCCACGAAGTCGTGGTCCATGCCGTCGCCTTCGGGCGCCGCGCCGTCGGTGAACGCCGGCTCGCCGTCACCGTTCCCATCGCCGGCCGCGACGTTCACGCCGGCGCCACCCTTCTTGCGCTTGCGGCCACCGCGGCGGCGCTTCCGGGAGCGCTTTTCCTCCTCGGTCTCGGCCTGACCGGAGTCGGCCGGGAGGGGATGGGGCTCGGGCCTGGCCTGCCGGGGCTGCCTCTGCTGCCGCGGTTCGGACCTCGGCTGCCGGCCTGCCGGTTTGGCGGGCTTGGCGGCGGCCGGCGCCGGCTCCTCGTCCTCCTCGTCGAAGTCGTCCTCGGCGGGGCCGGGAAGCGCCATGTCCCAGGGACGGAGGATGGACGGAGCGGGCTTGGTGCGCCGCGGCGTCACCGGCTTCTCACGCTGGAACCACTCGATCTGCTGGTCCGGACGGTGCAGCCCCGCGGCGGCGATGATCTCGATCTTGAGGTCGAACTCCTCTTCGAGCGCCGCCAGCTCGCGCCGCCGGCTGTTCTGCATGGCGTCGGCGAGCTCGGGGTGGAGGCCGATGCGCACCCCCTGGAGGGTGCCGGCGGCGGCCCGCTCCTCGACGCGGCGCAGCAGGTTGAGCGTCACCATCTCCGGGCTCGCCAGGCGCCCCATGCCGTTGCAGGTGGGGCAGGGGCGGTGCGTGCGGACCTGGAGCGCCTGCTGGATGCGCTGGCGGTTGATCTCCAGCAGGCCGTTGGGGCTGATCCGGCCGACCGTCGAGCGCGCCTTGTCGTCCTTCATGGCGTCGCGCAGCGCCTTCTCGACCCGGCGCTGGTACTTCGACGCCCGCATGTCGATGAAGTCCACCACCACCAGGCCGCCGATGTCGCGCAGCCGGAGATGGCGGGCGACCTCGGCCGCCGCCTCCAGGTTGGTGTGGAGGGCGGTCTCCTCCTGCGTCGCGGCGCGGGTGGAGCGGCCGGAGTTGATGTCGATCGCGGTGAGCGCCTCGGTGGCGTCGATGACCAGCGAGCCGCCGCTGGGCAGCGGCACGGTGCGGTCGTAGATGCGGTCGATCTGCGGCTCGAGTTGGAACCGGGAGAAGAGGGGGAGGCGGTCGGTGTAGCGGATCAGCTTGGTCTTGGCCCGTGGCATGAACGCCTGCATGTAGGCCTGCGCCTTCTGGAACGCCTCGTCGTCGTCGACCAGCAGCTCCTCGATACTGGCGTCGAGCCGGTCGCGGAGGGCCTGGAAGATCAGGTCCTGGTCGGTGTAGAGGAGGCGCACCCCCCGGCCGTCGACCGCCGCGGACTGCACCCGCTTCCAGAGGCGGAGCAGGGCGGCGAGGTCGCGCTGCAGGGTGGCCTTGGTCTGCCCCAGGGCGTTGGTGCGGACGATGATGCCGCACCCGTCGGGGAGCTCGGGCCCGGCGGCCAGGACCTTGAGCTTCTTCCTCGTGTCGTCGTCCTCGACCTTGCGGGACACGCCACGGGTGTCCTCGAAGGGAGTGAGCACGAGATAGCGGCCGGCCAGCGACAGGCTGGTGGTGAGCGAGGCACCCTTCGACCCGATGGCGTCCTTGGCCACCTGCACCACGATGGGCTTGCCGCGCTCCAGGACCTCTTCGATCCGGGGGGTATGGCCCTTGGGCTGGTGGTAGTAGGCGTCGGGGACCACGTCCTGGATGGCCAGGAAGCCGTGGCGGTCGATGCCGTAGTCGATGAAGGCGGCGTTCAGGCTGGGCTGGATGTTGGCGATGACGCCGCGGTAGATGTTGCCGCGGGTGACGCCGGCCTCGGCCACGTCCACCTGGTAGTCCTCGAGGACGCCGTCCTCGACGATGGCGATGCGCAACTCTTCCGGACGCTGCGCGTTGATCAGCATTTTGCGACTCAAAGTTCGCTCCGTTTGTTTCTGTGAGACTTGATGCTTCGTGGAAAGATTCGGCAGGCGGGAGGTCAGGCCAGGGGCTAGGAGCGGGCGGCGCGCATTGGCCTATTGTGCACTTTCGGGAGCCGTTCTGCAAGCTCTTGCGGTATGCTGCTGGGGAGCGCGGCTCCGCGACCGGAGGCTGAAGGTCCGCGAGAGCCCCGTGGAGGACCACCCGCTCCCCCGAAAGGGGAGGACCCGCCCCCGCAAAGGGGACGCCCTCCTCCCCATTCCGGGAGAGGGGATTCCCTCAAAGGGTGCGCCCCTTCCCAGATAGGGGAGGGCTCCTCCCCGATCCGGTACGGCTCCCTCCCGCATCCGGTACAGCCTCTTCCCCTTTCAGGTACACTCCCTCCCCAAAAGGGGAGAGACCCCTCCCCTTTGAGGGATGGGCCTGTACCGGCTCCCCTTTGTCTCCATTTCCCGTTCACTGAGGGCTGGATGGCCCCGGAAGGCCGTGAAGGACCGGCGGAGAGCGGCCGAGGACGGCTCTCCGCCGGGGGTGTGGCGTCAGACTTCGAGGAACTGCACGGGAAGGGGGATCCCCTCGGGGGCGACCCGCAGCACCGTCCACTTCAGCGTTTCGGGTCCCTCCGTCACCTCCAGCGCCCGCCAGACGACGAACCAGCGGCCGAAGATCCAGAGGATGGCGAGGCCCGCCTCGTCCGGCGTGTAGCGGGGAATCCAGTGGTTCTCCGGATCCTCCTGCGCCCGCTGGATCTCCTCGGCGCTGGGCTGGAAGTGGACCTCCACCACCGCGTCGTAGAGCGCGCGGCGCGTGGCCTCGGTGGGGGCGAGGGACTCGATAGACGTGGGAGTGCGGTCCCCGGACGGGGTACCATGATCGTGGTCGTGCACGGAGTACAACCTCCTTGTGCGGCTAGGCCCTGGGTGGAGTGCTAGCTCCATCCGGGGCCGCTCGCCGCGGGTTGAATGACCGGACGAAGAGGTATTCCTCGCCCGGGGACAGCCTGGAAAGAACGGTGCTGCGGTACGGCTTGACGACCGAGGACGACTTTATCTCAGTGAAATCGGGGCGTCAAGGGTCTCTGTTAGAGTTCTCAATAGGCGAGGTAAGGCTGAACCACATTAGCCACCTTGGCATATTCCACCGTATCATGGTGGGTTATGACAGGCTACCGGCACCGCGAGATCGCGGGACTCGTTGAGGAGGCCCTCCGTTCGCTTCCCATCGTCGTGCTTACGGGCCTGAGGCAGGCCGGCAAGACCACCTTCCTGGAGAAGGACGCGGCCGTCGCGGGGCGGCGCTACTTCACTCTGGACGACTTCGCGACTCTGGAGACTGCCCGGCGCGAGCCGGAAGCGCTGATCTCGGGGGACGAGCCGGTCACCGTCGACGAGGTCCAGCGAAGCCCGGATCTCCTCCTGGCGGTCAAGCGTGAGGTCGACCGGCGACGGGCCCCGGGCCGGTTTCTGTTGAGCGGCTCGGCCAATCTCGCCCTCATGGAGGGTATCAGCGACTCCCTCGCGGGGCGGGCGCTCTATCTGACGCTCCTCCCCCTCAGCCGCCGTGAGCGGACCGGCGCCCTGGAAGAGCGTCCCTTTCTGGTGCGCTTCCTCGAGGATCCCAAGCTTCCTCCGCGTACAGAGGCCGCGCCGGTCTCCGGCGACGAGATCCTGGATGGCGGCCTGCCGCCAGTGGCGCTGGGAGACGCCGTGAGCCGGGAGCTCTGGTTCCTGGGCTACGAGCAGACCTATCTCGAGCGCGACCTGCGGGACCTCTCTCAGGTCGCCGACCTCGTCTCGTTCCGGAACGTCCTGCGTTTGGCAGCGTTACGGACAGGGCAGATCCTCAACCAGAGCGAGCTGGCACGGGACGCCCGGCTACCTGCCAGCACCGTCTCGCGCTATCTCGGCCTTCTGGAGGCCTCTTTTGTTCTGGCCCGCATCGCTCCCCATCTCAGAAGCCGGGCCACGCGGCTCATCAAGTCGCCGAAGGTCTTCATGACGGATTCGGGGTTGGCCGCCCACCTCGGAGCGGTGACGGACCTCGAGCCCATAGCGGACGAGCCCTTGCGGGGAGCCCTGTTCGAAACGTACACGCTGCAGAACGTCGCCGCCATCTTGAGCGCTCACCTGCCGCGTGCCCGGGTGGACTTCTGGAGCGTCCAGGGGCGCCATGAGGTGGATTTCGTCCTGACCAGCGGCCGGACCTCCGTAGGGATCGAGGTCAAGGCCGCCACCCGCTTCAGTGAGCGGGACCTGTCAGGCCTCCGGGTGTTCCTGGAGAAGACGCCGGGCGCCCGTGCCGGCGTCCTGGCCTATAACGGCACGGACTCCGTGGCTCTGGGGGAAAACCTCTTCGCCATCCCGCTGGGGCTGCTGTTGTCCTGAGGAGACCGCCGCCCTCCCCCCGCCCTGCTACAATCCGCCGTGCATGACATCCCCTGCCGGGGTGGCCGGGTGGGTGGGCGCGGAAGAAGGTAATCTCATGAAGCACTACGACGTCGTCATCCTCGGAGGGGCCTTCTCCGGCGCTTCGGCGGCGATCCTGCTGCGGCGGGATTGCCCCCAACTCTCGGTCCTCGTCGTCGAGCGCGCGGAGGCGTTCGATGCCAAGGTGGGGGAGGCCACGACCGAGATGTCGGGCATGTTCCTCACCCGCCGCCTCGCCCAGTGGCAGCACCTCGAGCGCGAGCACCTCCCCAAGGAGGGGCTGCGCTACTGGTTCCAGAACGAGAAGGTCCACTGCCACGCCGAGGCCTCCGAGTTCGGCGCCTTCCAGCGCAGCACCGTCCCCTCGTTCCAGCTCCGCCGCGACGTCCTCGACGAGCACCTGCTCGCCACCGCCGCCGCCGAAGGGGCGGAGCTGGTCCGGCCCGCCCGTGTCCGTGAGGTCGAGATGGGGTCCTTCGACCACCGGGTCACCTTTGAAAAAGACGGCCAGCCGGAGACCGTCTCCTGCCGCTGGGTGCTGGACGCCACCGGCCGTGCCACCTTGCTGGGCAAGAAGCTCGGCCTCATCGAGCGCAACAAGGAGCACCCGACCGCCTCCATCTGGTGCCGCTGGGAGGACGTCCGCCACCTCGACGACGTCGCCGCCCGCGGACCCCTGGCCTTCTCCCGCGGCAACGTCAGCTCCCGGCGCCTCGCCACCAACCATTACATGGGCTATGGCTATTGGGTCTGGTTCATCCCCCTGGGCAACGGCGAGACCAGCATCGGCATCGTCTTCGATACCCGCCTGGTCGACATCGACCGCGGGTCGGGCATGGCCGAGGCCTACCTCTCCTTCCTGCACGCCATCCCCATGGCCGCCGAGCTCCTCGAAGGCGCCCGCATGCGTGCCGAAGACCTCCGCACCTTTTCGAACCTGGCCTACGCCACCCGCCAGTACATGGGCGACGGCTGGGCCCTCCTCGGCGATGCCGCGGTGTTCCTCGATCCCTACTACTCCCCGGGGCTCGACCACGCCTCCTTCTCGGTCGAGGCCACGGTCGAGATCGTCAAGGCGCAGTCGGAGGGCCAGGATGTCGCGGCCCGCATCGCCGAGCACAACCAGACGTTCCTGCGCTCCTACTGGCGCTTCTTCCGGTCCATCTATAAGGACAAGTACTTCTACATGGGGGAGCACGACCTGCTGTCGGCGTCGGTCCTCATCGAGACGGCGCAGTACTACATCTTCGTCGTCAAGCCCGCCTACCTGCGGCACGGCCGCTTCCAGTGGATGCCGGTGCTGGGCCCCAAGCCGGCGTTCACCAGCTATCACATGATGCGAATTTACAACCGGCGCTTCAAGGCGATCACCCTCGCCCGGCGCGCCGCGGGCGAGGCCGGCCGGCGCAACCACGGCCGGCGGATCAGCGCCCTGTTCGACCTCCGGCTCTCCCCGTTCCGCATGGCTGCCCGCGGGTTGAAGATCTGGGCCTTCGCCGAGATCGACAACGCCCGCCTCGCCATCCGCCGCCTCTTCGGCCGGACGCCGGCAGCCGGCGAACGAGTGGAGGAGAGGCCGGCGGACGCATAGCCTCTCCGGCATCAGTTTTGAATCAATCAAGACTCCTTGGGCTGTTGATCTTGCCCTCGAGGAGTCTCCCCGATGCCCATGCAGGTCCCCTGTCTCCGCCGCGCGGTGCCGCGGCTCGCGCTCGCCCTCGCTCTCTTCACCCTCCTGCCCGTCACCGCCTCCGCCCAGTACTTCGGCCGCAACAAGGTCCAGTGGGAGCGGTTCGACTGGCAGATCCTGAGGACCGAGCACTTCGACATCTATTACTACCCCCAGGAGGAGCAGGCGGTGCGCGAGGCCGCCCGCTTGGCCGAGCGCTGGTACGACCGCCTGTCGGCGATCTTCGAGCGCCCCTTCAATGAGAGAAAGTCCATCATCCTCTACGCCGACCCGAGCGACTTCCAGCAGACCACGGTGATCGGCGGCCAGATCGGCCAGGGGACCGGCGGCGTCACCGAGGCGCTCCGCACCCGCGTCGTGCTGCCGTTCACCGGCAACTGGGAGGACACCGACCACGTGCTCGGCCACGAGCTGGTGCACGTCTTCCAGTACGACATCCTGCAGGACCCGCGGCTGCAGGGGCCGGGGAGAGGGGGGGGCGGTGGCGCCGGCATCCCCCTCTGGTTCGTCGAGGGGCTCGCCGAGTACCTGTCGATCGGCCGCAGCTCCTCGCTGACCGCCATGTGGCTGCGCGACTCCGTGGCCCGCGACGAGCTGCCCACCGTCCGCCAGCTCGCCCGCAACCCGCGCCTCTTCCCCTACCGCTGGGGGCACGCGCTGTGGGCCTACATCGGCGGCCGCTGGGGCGACGTGGCCACCACCCGCGTCTTCACCCGCGGCACCCAGGTCGGGCTCGAGGCCGCCCTCGAGGAGGTCCTGGGGATCTCCCACGAGGACCTGTCGACCGACTGGCAGGCCTCCATCCGCCGGGACTACGGCCCCATCGTCGAGGGGCGCCAGGCGCCGGCCAACCTCGGCACCCGCATCATTCCGCGCGAGGGCCCGACCACCGAGACCGAGACCAACGTCGGGCCGGTGCTCAGCCCCAACGGCCAGGACGTCGTCTTCTTCTCGACCCGCGGCCTGTTCTCGTTCGACCTCTATCTGGCCGACGCCCGCACCGGCGAGATCCGGCAGCGGCTCGTCTCCCAGGACACCGACCCCCACTTCGAGGCGCTGCAGTTCATCGACTCGGCGGGCGCCTGGTCGCCGGACGGCCGCCGCTTCGCCTTCGTCGTCTCGGCCCGCGGCGACAACGAGCTCGCCATCGTCGAGGTGGCGACGCGGAACATCGAGCGGCGGATCCCGATCCAGGACGTCGGCGCGCTGTGGAACCCGAGCTGGTCGCCGGACGGCCGCTCCATCGTCGTCTCCGGCGCGAGGGGGGGGATTACCGACCTCTACCTGCACGACCTGGAGAGCGGCACCACCCGCAAGCTGACCGACGACCTGTTCTCCGACCTCCAGCCCGACTGGTCGCCCGACGGCCGGACCATCGCCTTCGTTTCCGACCGGGGGGCGGGGGAGAGCCTGGCGGGCCTGACGCGCGGGACCGCCATGGGGGTCTGGCTGCTCGACGTGGCGAGCGGCGAGACGCGGCAGATCGCCGCCGAGTTCGAGGGCAACCAGTACAACCCGCGCTTCGGCCCCGGCGGCCGGGACCTCTTCTTCCTCTCCGACCGCGACGGCGTGAGCGACGTCTATCGCCTGGAGACGGGCTCCGGCCAGATCTTCCGGGTGACCCGCGTCGCCACCGGCGTCACCGGCATCACCGGGCTGTCGCCCGCCCTCACCGTGGCGCCGAGCAGCGGCCGGGTGATGTTCTCGGTCTTCACCAACACCGGCTATCAGATCAATTCGCTGGAGCCGGCGGAGACCCGCGGCGAGCCGGTGGACACCGGCGGCGCCACCCGCGCGCAGGCGGCCCTGCTGCCCCCGGCCGCGCGGCCGGCCCCTCCGCGGGTCGACCAGTATCTGGCGAGCCCCGCCGGCCTCGAACCGGGGCCGACCGAGACCGCCGAGTACCGGCCCCGGCTCCAGCTCGACTTCGTCGGCCCCTCCGTCGGCGTCGGGGTGAGCACCCTGGGCTACAGCTTCGGCGGCGACATCACCGCCTTCTTCAGCGACATGCTGGGGCAGCGCGAGGTGGGCGTCTCCGTCCAGGGGGCGAGCGGCAGCGACATCAACCAGCTGGGCGGCCAGGCCTACTATCTCAACCAGGAGCGGCGCTGGCAGTGGGGCGTCTCCGGCGGCTATGTGCCCTACATCTCCGCCTTCACCCGCGCCTTCGAGACCGACGTCGACGTGGGAGGCGGCGAGGTGGCCCCGGGGATCGTCTACCAGCAGGTGCGGGAGACCGTCACCGTCAGCGGCGCCTCGTTCATCACCCGCTATCCGTTCTCGACCACCCGCCGCTTCGACTTCAACGTCGGCGTCACGCGGCTCGACTACGACAACGAGCTGCGCGAGCTGGTCACCGTCGGCAGCCAGGTGATCGACGAGAACGAGCGGGACCTCGCCTCACCGGAGGGGCTGCAGCTCTACCAGGCGTCGGCGGCCCTGGTGGGGGACAACAGCTACTTCGGCTTCACCTCGCCGGTGCGCGGGCGCCGCTACCACCTGGAGCTGGAGTCCTCGTTCGGCGACCTGCAGTTCCAGTCGCTGATCGCCGATTACCGGCGCTACTTCTTCGCCAGGCCGGTGACGTTC
>DASPJI010000206.1:0-4096 GCA_035628695.1 Thermoanaerobaculia bacterium
GCCAGCTCCTGCTCAAGAAGAGCATCGACGCCGCCTTCGAGGACCCGGGGCTGGCGGTCCGCCTGGCGAACCTGGCCGTCCGGGCCTCGGCTCACCTGGGAGAAGCCTACGATCCCTACTGGGTGATGGACCTGCGGGCCCGCGCCCTGGCGTATCTCGGGAATGCCCGCCGCGTCCTGGGCGAGCTGCAGAGCGCGGAGGAGGCCTTCCGCAAGGCGGAGGCCTGGCTGGAGGCCAGCACGACGGGCAACGTCCAGGTCCAGGCCGAGATCCTGGGCTTCAAGAGCTCCCTGCGCCGGGACCAGCGCCGCTTCGGGGAGGCGCTGGAGCTGGTCGAGCGGGCTCTCCACCTTTATCAAGAGGCCGGGGACTCCGGGGGGATCGCCAAGTGCCTCCTCAAGAAGTCCAAGATCCTCGAGGAGACCGGCCGCTTCGCGGAGGCGATCGAGCTGCTCCGCGGCGCGCGCATCCCGCGGGACCGTGAGCCCCTCCTCTTCGCCTATGCCCGCTACAACCTGCTGGTCTGTCTCGTCCTCTCGGGGCAGCCCGAAGAGGCGGAGCGCCTCCTGCCCGAGGTCCGGAGCCTCCTCGCCGAGTCCGGGAAGCCCCTCAACCTCATCCGCCTGCGCTGGGCCGAGGGGCTCATCGATCTGGGAATGGGCCGGTCGGGGCCGGCGGAGGCGGCGTTCCGTGGGGTGCAGGAGGAGTTCCTGGAGCGGGGCATGGGCTACGACGCCGCCCTGGTCTCCCTCGACCTCGCCTTCCTCTATGCCCGCGAGGGGGAGACGAAGGTGCTCCAGCACCTGGCCCTCGAGCTGATGCCCGTCTTCACCTCCCGCGAGATCCACCGCGAGGCCACCGCCGCCCTCCTCATGTTCCAGCACGTCTGCGAGGAGGAGCGCGCCAGCGCCGGCCTGGTCCGCCAGCTCGGCGTCTTCCTGCGGCGCGAGCGGCGGGGGCGCGGAGTGTAGAAGCCTGCGGGAGCGAGGCTCGTTCTTCTCGGGGCAACCGTTGCCCCACATGGAAGGGGCGTCATTCACCCCGAAACGATCGTCATCCCCCATGGAATGGGCTCCGTTCCCCGGGGAAGGTGGCCATTTCCGAAGGAATGATGTCCGTTCCCGCTGGAATGATCGTCATTCCTTGGAGAACGAGGCCGTCTCCCTGGGGATGGAGTCCGTTCCTCGGGGAATGGTGGCCATTCGTCGGGTAGGAAGGCCGTGCGCCGAAGGACGGTGGACGTTCCTGGGGGGATGGTCGCGACTCCTGCCGGCCTAGTCACGAATTGGGACGTGGCGCTGCGGCTCCGGCTATGCCGCTTTGAGCACGAACTCGACTTTCACGGCCTCGTAGGGGAACTCGACTCCGCCCCCCTCCGTCCGGCTGAGCAAGCCGGCCGCCAGGAGGGCCGTGATGTCACCATGGACCGCCTTCACATCACGGTCGACCCGACGGGCAGCCTCACGGATGGAGACCGGTCCCACACCGCAGAGCGCCTTGAGGATCTCCCAGCGTTTCGCGGTCAGCACCTTCCACAGCAGCTCCGGCGTCGCGAAGCTGATGCGCGCCGACTCCTGCGGCTCGCCCGTCTTCCAGGACTTCACGAAGGCATCCATGGCCGCGGCCGGCTCTCGAACGTCAAGAGTCACTGTTTTCATCGTTCCACCTCGCTGATAGCCCAAGGAGCCGCCTGCCGCCACTTCTCCCTTCAGGGGAGACTTCGCCTGATGGGACACCATGTTATGATAGCGTGAGTTCGCACCTGACACATCGAATCGAGGACGATCTGGGTAACCACGATCTCAGCTACCGTCTGATGTTCTCTCACCCGCGGATGATCGAGGAGATGCTCCGCGAGTTCATCGCCGAGAGGTGGGTCGAGACCCTGGACTTCTCCACTCTGGAGAGGGTCAATGCCGACTTCGTCACCGAAGGGCTCAAGGGACGCGAGGGGGACCTCATCTGGAAGCTCCGCCGCAGGGACGGCCGGGCTGTCTATCTCTATCTCATGGTGGAATTCCAATCCAAGGTCGACCGGTTCATGGCCGTCCGTCTCATGGGCTACGAGAGCCTGCTGTATCAGGAGCTCATCACCCGCAGCGAGCTGTCCTCCGACGGCCGCCTGCCCCTGATCCTCCCCATCGTCCTCTACAATGGAGTGGCGGAGTGGTCGGCGCCTACGGATCTCGCCGAGCTGATCGACGTGGTGGAGCCGGAATTGGAGCCCTACCTCCCCCGGCTGCGGTACAAGGTCATCGACGAGGGGAGCTACAGCGCCGAGGAGCTGAGACGGCGGGAGAGCCTGCCGGCCCTGCTTTTCTGGTTCGAGAAGAACCGGAAGCGCGAGGATCTCCAGTGGGGCGTGCAGGGGCTGGTCCAGCGTCTCGATAAGCCTGAGGACGCCGGGCTGCGGCGGGCCTTCATGGTATGGGTGACCCGGGTCTTGCCAGGCGGGAGGAAGGTCGTCGAGCAGATTCCAGAAGTTCTCGGACTGGAGGAGTTCCAAGACATGTTGGAGAAGACAGTCCTCGAGTGGAATGAAGAATTGAGAGAGGAAGGCCGTCAGGAGGGTCTTCGGGAGGGTCTTCAGAAGGGCCTTCAAAAAGGGGAGGCGAAGCTGCTCATCCGCCAGCTCGAGCTGAAGTTTGGGCCTCTCGACGAGGAGACGCGGAACCGGGTCCTCGCCGCGGAGCCGGACCGTCTGCTGGAGTGGGGCGAGCGGATCCTCAAGGCCCCAAGCCTCGCCGATCTCTTCGGCGACTGAAACGGCGCCATCGATCTTCTGGCGGTGAGGGCTTGACCCCCACGCGGTGGGAGAGTATCCTTCCTCGTCCTCGCGGCAGCCCTTCGAGGTGCGCCCGCTCCGGCGGGTGGTTCGAGGGGGCAGGACGCTGCAAGACAACACACTCGGGGCGTAGCTCAGCTTGGTAGAGCGCACGGTTCGGGACCGTGAGGCCGGAGGTTCAAATCCTCTCGCCCCGACCATTCCCACCTTCCAGAATGCATCCGGTCTTCCCCGGCGGCGGGTTAAGATAGCCCGCCTTCAATAGGGGATCGACCATGTTTGCAAGGAAGCTCTTCGGAGCCGTCGCCGCCGTCCTTCTGTTCACTGGCGCCGTTCACGCCGCCGAGACCGGCGCCGCCGAGGTCCGCGACCGGGTGCGCGTCTGGCGGCAGGCGCACGAGAAGCAGGTGCTCCAGGAGCTGGCGGGCCTTCTCGCCATTCCCAACGTCGCGGCGGCCGACCCCGCCTCCATCCAGCGCAACGCCGAGCACCTCCAGGAGATGCTCCGCCGGCGCGGCTTCGCGACCCGCATCCTCAAGGCCGGCGAGACGAGCCGTCCGGCGGTGTTCGGGGAGATGAAGTCCCCCGGCGCCACCCGCACCGTCGTCTTCTATGCCCACTTCGACGGCCAGCCGGTCGATCCCAAGGCGTGGACGTCCGACCCCTGGAAGGCGACGCTGCGCACCGGCAAGCTCGGCGACCCGGCGACCCGGGAGGTGGACATCGCCTCCCACAACGGCCCCTTCGACGGCGAGTGGCGGATCTACGCCCGCTCGGCCAGCGACGACAAGGGGCCGATCGTCGCCATGCTCGCCGCCCTCGACGCTCTCCGCAGCGCCGGCATCCCCCCGTCCGTCAACCTCAAGGTCTTCCTGGAAGGAGAAGAGGAGGACGGCTCGCCGCACCTGACCGACATCCTCCGCGCCCACTCCGCCCTCCTGGACGCCGACGCCTGGGTGCTGTGCGACGGGCCGGTGCACCAGACCGGCCGGGCGATGATGTACTACGGCGCCCGCGGCGTGGTGAGCGCCAACTTCACCGTCTACGGGCCGTTGCGCGCGCTCCACGACGGCCACTACGGCAACTGGGCCCCCAACCCGGCGGTCCTCCTCACCCATCTGCTCGCCGGGCTGCGCGACCCCGAGGGGAAGGTGCTGATCCCCGGCTTCTACGAGGACGTGCGGCCGCTCAGCGACACCGAGCGCCGGGCGGCGGCGGCCATGCCGGCGATCGAGGACGGTCTGCGGCGCGAGCTGGGCCTGGCGCGCAGCGAGGCGGACGGGCGGCTCCAGGACCGGGTCATGCTGCCAG
>DASPJI010000207.1:0-5069 GCA_035628695.1 Thermoanaerobaculia bacterium
CCTGGAGTTCCTCGGCCGCGCCGACCAGCAGGTCAAGATCCGCGGTGTCCGTATCGAGCCCGGGGAGGTGGAAGCGACGCTGACCCGCCATCCGGCGGTGCGGGAGGCCGCAGTGACCGTGCACGAGGAGCCTGCGGGGCAACGCCGTCTGGTGGCCTACGTGGTCCCGGTGAGGGAGCCAGCGAAGGCCGGCAGCGACCTCTACCGCCTGCCCAACGGCCTGGAGGTGGCCTGCCTGAACCGCAACGAGGCCGACCTCATCTACCAGGAGATCTTCGCCGATGAGACCTACCTCGCCCACGGCATCACCCTCGGGGACGGCGCCTATGTCTTCGACGTTGGGGCCAACATCGGCCTCTTCAGCCTTTTCCTGAGCGGACGTTTCCACGACCTCCGACTGTTCGCCTTCGAGCCCATCCCGCCAACCTTCGAGGTGCTGCGCGCCAACGTCGAACTCTACGGGATCGACGCCATGCTCTTCCCCTGCGGGATCGCGGAGCGCTCCGGCGAGGCCGAGTTCACTTTTTATCCCCACTGGTCGGCGATGTCCGGCGCCCATGCCGATCAGGCGGAGGAGGAAGCGGTCAGCCGGGTCGCCCTAGTCAACCAGGATCACCGGCTGGAGGAGCACTCGGACGACCTGCTGGCCGCCCGCTTCGCCGAGAAACGGGTCTACACCTGCCGCCTGCGCACCCTCTCCGAGGTCATCCGCGAGACTGGCGTCGGACGCATCGACCTCCTCAAGGTAGACGCCGAGAAGAGCGAGGAGAACGTCCTCGCCGGTCTCCTCGACCGGGACTGGGAGCGCATCGCGCAACTGGTCGTCGAGGTGCACGACACCGGAGGCCGGCTCGACCGCGTCCGTGCCCTGCTCGCGGAGCACGGCTTCGCGGTGGTCGTCGATCAGGATGCGCCCTTGCGTGGGACCGCGATCTACAACCTGTACGCCATCCACCCGGAGCGGGTGCGGCCGACCCCCGGCGATGAGCGCCCGCGTCCGGACCTGCGCCGGGCTCTCCGCCCCGTGCTGCGCCTCGACGAGTTGGGGCCCTTCCTCGCTGAGCGCATCCCGGAACAGATGGTGCCGGCGGTCTTCGTCCCCGTAGAGCGCCTGCCGCGGATGCCGAGCGGCAAGCTCGACCGTGCCGCGCTCCCCGCCCCAGAGAGCGTCACACCGCCGGAGGACAGCTTCGTTGCGCCGCGCACCCCCACCGAGGAGCGGCTCGCCGCCATCTGGGCCGAAGTGTTGGGCCTGGTCGAGAGCGGCCGGCGCATCGGCATCCACGATAACTTCTTCCGCCTCGGCGGCGATTCGATCCAGAGTATCCTGGTGGTCTCCCGCGCCGCCCGGGCGGGGTTGCATCTGACCGCCCGGCAGCTGTTCGAGAACCAGACCATCGCCGCCCTGGCGACCCTGGTGGACGCTGCCAGCGGCCCGGCGGAGCCGGTTGAAGACGGCCCGGTGAGCGGCGAGGTGCCGCTGACTCCCGCCCAACATGCCTTCTTCTCCGCGGCGCTCCCCCACCCCGAGCACTTCAATCAGGCGGTGCTGCTGGCGGTGGAGACCCCCGCGCCGGAACGACGCGCCGGCGGCGCTCCGTTGAGAGGCGCCGTGGAGCTCCTGATCCACCATCACGACGCCCTGCGCACGCGCTTCGAGCTACCCACGCCGGAGGGCCCGGCCGTGCGGCAGGTCAATGATCCGCCGGGAGTCGCCTCTCTCCCCTGCGCCGAGGTCGATCTCTCGGCGCTCCCGGCGGCACGGCGGAGCGCGGCGCTGGAGGCCGCAGCCGCCTCCACCCAGGGGAGCCTGGACCTCGCCGCCGGCCCGCTGCTCCGCGCGGTCTACTTTCATCTCGGGGCAGGCGAGGCGGACCGTCTGCTGCTGGTGATCCACCACCTGGTGGTCGACGGCGTCTCCTGGCGCGTCCTGCTCGAGGATCTGGAGATCGCCTGGCGCGGGCTGGCGACGGGCGGCGGCGCGGACCTGCCACTGCGCACCACCTCGTTCCAACGCTGGGCCGAAAGGCTCACCGCGCACGCACGCTCGGCGACAGTGCAAGCGGAGCGGGAGGGGTGGCAGGCGCTCCTCGACCGCGCCCCCGCGTCGCTCCCCGTCGACACCACCGCGGGTCCCAACGACGTGGCCTCGCTACGTAGCGTCACCGTGGCCCTCGATCCGGAGGAGACGCGCGCCCTCCTCCAGGAGGTGCCGCGGGTCTATCGCACGCAGATCAACGACGCGCTGCTCACCGCTCTCGTGGAAGCCATAGCACCCTGGACCGGGAACCGCCGCCTGCTCTTGGAGCTCGAAGGGCATGGACGGGAGGACGTCTTCCCCGATCTGGACGTGTCACGTACCGTCGGCTGGTTCACCAGCGCATTTCCGGTGCTGCTCGAGCTGCCGGAGGCCGCCGGTTCCGGCGCGGCTCTGAAAGCGGTCAAGGAGCAGCTCCGGTCACAGCCTGGCACCGGCCTCGGCTACGGCCTGCTGCGCCATCTCCCCGCGGCTGACGGCGGGGCCGCGCCCTTGGGCGCCGCGCCGACGCCCGAGGTCGTCTTCAACTATCTCGGACAGCTCGACCAGACGGTGGCCGCCGGGCATTTCTTTCCGGCTCCTGAATCGGCCGGCCCGATGCGCCATCCGCGGCAACCGCGGCTCGCACTTCTGGAGATCACCGCCGCCGTCGCCAAGGGGCGGCTCCAGGCGACCTGGTTGTACAGCTCCAACCGTCACGACGCCGGCACTGTCGAGCGGCTGGCCACTGGCTTCACCGCCGCCCTGCGCCGACTCGTGGAGCACTGCCGGACGCCCGACGCCGGCGGGTTCACGCCGTCGGACTTCCCGCTCGCCCGCGTGGACCAGACGACCCTCGACCGGCTCGCGGCCACCGCGATGGGCACCGCGGGGATCGAGGACCTCTACCCGGCCACCCCGACGCAGCAGGGGCTGCTCTTTCACACCCTGAAATCCCCCGGCTCCGGCGTCTACCTCGGACAGCTCAGCCTCGCCCTCGGCCCGGAGCTGGACGCCGCCGCCTTCGAGCGCGCCTGGCAGCGGGTGGTGGACCGTCACGCCGCCCTGCGCACCGCCTTTTTCGGCTTCGATCTGGAGCGCCTGCTGCAGGTCGTGCAGGTCCGTGCGCGGCTCCCCTGGGCACGCCACGACTGGGGGGGCCTTCCCCCCGCCGAGCTGAGCCGCCGGCTCGCCTCCATGGTGGAGGAGGATCGGCGGCGGGACTTCGACCTCGCCACGCCCCCGTTGGCACGCGTCGCCCTGATCCACCTCGGCGCCGAGGGGTACCAATTCGTCTGGACCCATCACCATGCCATCCTCGACGGCTGGTCCATGCCCATCCTGCTGCGCGACCTCTTCACCTTCTACGAGGCCGCCGTAGCCGGGCGGGAGGCGGAGCTGGAGCCGGCCCCTGCCTACCGCGCCTACATCGCCTGGCTGGAGGGGCGGGATCCGGCAGGGGCGGAGACGGTCTGGCGTCGCGCCCTCTCCGGTGTCACCACCCCTACCCCCCTGCCTGGGGAGGCGGAGGGAGGGGGAGGCGGCGCGGGCGGCGGAGCGCAGCGGCGCCTCCCCCTGTCCGCCACGGTCACCAACGCCCTGCGCGCCCTCGCCCGCGACCACGGGCTGACGCTCAACACCGTGCTCCAGGGGGCCTGGGCGCTCCTCCTGCACCGCGCCAGCGGCGGCTGGGAGGGCGAGAGCGTGGTCTTCGGCAGCGTCACCGCCGGACGGTCGGCGCCGGTGCGCGGTATCGAGGAGATGGTCGGCCTGTTCATCAATACCCTGCCGGTGCGGGTCGCCATCGATGCCGCGGCAGGGCTGACCGACTGGCTGCGCGGCCTTCAGGAGCGCCAGATCGAGGTGCGACAGTTCGAGGACAGCCCGCTCTTCCAGGTGCAGGGCTGGAGCGAGGTGCCGCGCGGCCGGCCTCTCTTCGAGAGCGTCCTCGCCTTCGAGAACTATCCGATCGACCCGTCGACGCGCGAGCGCGCCGGGCTCGGCCTCCGCATCACCGACGTCGCGATGCACGAGCAGACCAGCTATCCGCTCACCCTGAGCACGGAGCCGGGCCCCGTGCTGCGTCTGCGCCTCTCCCATGACGCGCGACGGATCCCGGGACCGGCGGCGGCCCGTCTCGTGCGCCAGCTCGCCGCGCTCCTGGCCGGCATGGCGGCCGATCCCGGCGCGGCGCTCGCCTCCCTTCCCGTACTGACCGAGGAGGAGCAGCACCAGGTCCTCTGGGAGTGGAACGACACCGGCAAGGAGTGTCCGCAGGTGCCGCTGGTCCATGAGCTGTTCGCGGCCCATGCCGCGCGGCATCCGGACGCACCCGCCATCTCCTCGCCCGCGGGCGGGCTGACGTATGGCGAGGTCGAGGCGCGGGCCAACCGCCTGGCCCACCATCTACGCTCCCTCGGTGTCGGACCGGACGTGCTGGTGGCGGTGTGCACCGACCGCACCCCGGAGCGGGTGGTCGGCATCGTCGGCGTGCTCAAGGCAGGCGGCGCCTACGTCACGCTGGACCCCACCCATCCGCGGGAGCGGCTGGCTTTCCTGCTGGAAGACGCCCGGGCGCCGGTCCTCCTGACCCAACAGGCGTTCCTAGAGGTGCTGCCCGAGACGGGCGCCCGGGTGCTCTGTCTCAACACGGATGAGGCGTCGGAGTGGGGGGACGCGTCCCGGCCGCCGACGAGCGGCGTCACACCGGACAACCTGTCGTACGTCGTCTACACCTCGGGCTCCACGGGCAAGCCCAAGGGGATCGAGATCCCGCACGCCGGGCTGATGAACCTGGTGCGCTGGCATCAGGACCTCTATCAGGTGAAGCCCGAAGACCGCGGCACGCAGATCGCGAGCCCGGCCTTCGACGCCTCCATCTGGGAGCTGTGGCCGTACCTCGCGGCCGGAGCGAGCGTCCACGTGCCGGACGAGGAGACGCGGCTTTCCGCGGCCGGCATGATCCGCTGGTGGGCCAGCCAGAACATCACCCTGGCCTACCTGATGACCCCGCTCGCCGAAGGGGTGCTCGCGGAGACGATTCCGGAGGGTC
>DASPJI010000208.1:0-3957 GCA_035628695.1 Thermoanaerobaculia bacterium
CCCGACCTGGTCTGGGAGGACAGCCTGGCGAGCGTGCTCTCCCGGGTGCGGGCGATCGGCGCCGACGCCGTGCCCATCGCCACCCGCGAGGGCTTCCTCGGCGCCATCACCGCCCCGCTGCTCGCCGTCGACGCGGGCGACGAGGTCGGCGACCTCCGCCCGCACCGCGGATAGGTCCCCCGCCTACTCCCAGATCTTGACCTCGAAGCGGCCGTTCGAGTCGGCCGCGCCGCGGTACATCCCCTCGGAGTTGAAGACCAGCGCGATCGAGCCGTCGCGCCCGACGCCGACGATGCCGCCGTCCCCCTTGTCGAGCTTCTGGTGGATGACCCGGTCCGCCGCCTGCTGCAGGGTGAGGCCGCCGTACTCCATGAGCGCCGAGATGTCGTGCGCCACGGTGTTGCGGATGAACTTCTCGCCCCAGCCGGTGGCCGAGATGGCGCAGGTGCGGTTGTTGGCATAGGTGCCGGCGCCGATCACCGGCACGTCGCCGAGACGGCCGAAGCGCTTGTTGGTCATGCCGCCGGTGGAGGTGGCGGCGGCCAGGTTGCCGTGCCGGTCGAGAGCGGTCGCCCCCACCGTGCCGATCCCCTTGGGAGCCCCCGCCGCCGCCTCCTTCTCCTTGCGCAGCGCCTCCTGGAGCTGGTCCCAGCGGCGCTGGGTGAAGAAGTACTTGGGATCGACCCGCTCGACCCCCATCTCGGCGGCGAACGCCTCGGCCCCCTCGCCCACCATGAAGACGTGGGGGGAGCGCTCCATCACCCTGCGCGCCAGCGAGATGGGGTTCTTGACCGTCTTGAGCCCCGCCACCGAGCCGCACGAGAGGTCGCGCCCGTTCATGATGGCGGCGTCGAGCTCGTGGGTGCCGTCGTGGGTGAAGACCGCCCCCTTGCCGGCGTTGAACAGGGGGTCGTCCTCGAGGAACCGGACCACCTTCTCCACCGCGTCGAGGCTGGTGCCGCCGGACGCGAGCACCTGGCGGCCGGCCTCGAGCGCCGCCGACATCGACTTGAGATAGGCGTCCTTCTCCGCCGCGCCCATCGACTTCGGGATCGTCCCCGCGCCGCCATGGATGGCGAGCGCCCACGCCGGGGACGCCGGGGCCGCGGCCGTGCTGAGGATGACGTCGGCCTTCTCGTTGGATGCCTGGCCGTAGGCGACGGCGGCGACGAGGAGCAGGGGGAGCAGGAGGAGTGCGGAGAGTCTCATGAAGGGGATTCTAGAGGAGGACCGCCGCCGCGGATGCGAGAGGAAGCTCCTGGAATCGATCCGGACGCCGCGGATCTCGTCCAGACGCCGCGGATGGCATCCGGACGCTCTGGATGCTTCCCGAGCGCTGCGGATCTCGTCCAGCTCTCCCGGATGGAGCCTGGAGCCTTCGGATGCTTCCCGAGCGTCCCGGATGCGATCCAATCCAAAAAGATGGATTCCGGAGGGCCCGGAAGCTTCCCGGACGCTCCGGATATGCAGGCAGGGGCTAGAGGGTGTCGCGCCGCAGCAGCACCAGCGTCTGGTCGTCCCCCTGGGGGAGGCCGGCGGCGAAGCAGTCGGTGGCGTCGCGGATGGCTTCGAGCATCTCCTGCAGGGGGCGCTCGCGGTACTCGCGCATCAGACCCGCCAGACGCTCGGTGCCGAACTCCTCGCCGTCGGGGGCGCTGCACTCGGTGATGCCGTCGCTGTAGAGGCAGACGACGTCGCCCGGATCGAGGGAGATGAAGCGCGACTGGAAGCGGGCCATCGGCAAGAGGCCCAGCGGCAGGCCGCTCGAGCCCAGCTCCTCCACGCTCCCCGATCCCCGCAGCAGCAGGCCGGGGTTGTGCCCGGCGTTCAGGTAGTGCACGACGCCGGAGCGCACGTCCAGCTCGCCCAGGAGCATGGTGATGAACTTGTTGGGGGTGCTGGATTCCAGGATGTGCCGGTTGAGCTGCTCGAGGAGGTCCGGGCCGAGGCCGGTGCGGTCGAGGAGCAGGCGCAGCGCCGAGTGGAGCGTCGACACCATGAGGGCGGCCGGGATCCCCTTGCCCGAGACGTCCCCCACCACCATGCCGACGCGGTTCTCGTCCACCCGGAAGAGGTCGTAGTAATCCCCGCCTACCTGCCGGGCGGGGCGGTACCAGCCGACGAGCTTGAAGCCGGAGAGCTGCGGCGCCCCGGTGGGCAGGATGCGGCGCTGGATCTCGGCGGCGAGCTGCATCTCGCGCTCCAGCCGCTCCTTCTCCAGCGCCTCGCGGTGGAGGCGGGCGTTGTCCAGGGCGATGGCGGCCTGGTTGGCGAACAGCGCCAGGGTGCGCCGGTCGGAGGTGAGGAACGGCCCCACGCCGCGGCGGCTCTCCTTGTCCCCGACCGCCAGCAGGCCGCGGGCGCCGCTCTCGACCTCGATCGGAGCGCCCAGCACATAGCGGGCCCCGGGCAGGAGGTCGGCCGGGGGCGCGCCGCCAGCGGTGAGGAAGGCGCGCACCTCGGCGTCGTCCGCCGCGAACAGGGGGGCGGCCTGGCCGCCGAAGGTGCGGTCGAGACGGTAGTGGCCATCCTCCAGGATGTAGAGGGCGCCGCGGCGCGCGTCGAGGAGCGAGACGGCGCGCAGCAGGATCTCCTCCGACAGGCGGTCGAGGTCGAGGGTGGCGGTCACCGCGAGCCCCACGTCGTAGAGCGCTTCGAGCTCCACCACCCGGTAGTTGACCTGGAACTGCTGCTCCTTGAGCTCCTGGCGGAGCCGGCAACCCTTGAAGGAGGAGGCCAGCAGAGCGGTGAGCGCGTGGCCCAGGGGCTCCGAGCCGGGCGGCGGCGCGGCCGAGGCGGGGGCGAAGAGGAGGCGCCCGCCGGGGAACGGGCGGACGCCGAAGGCGGCGGGGATCGCCGCCGGGTCCGCGGTCTCCGGCAGCGCGGTGCCGCACGCCACCTCCCGCTCCAGGAAGCCCCCCTTGTCCAGGTAGATCGCGGCGGCATCGGCGCCGCAGACCCGGCGCCAGAGGTCGAGGCCGCGCTCGACCAGCACGCGGTCCCCCGACTCGTCGCGGGAGAGCGCGAGCAGCTCGTTCCAGGCTTCCGGCGGGATTCCGGGGGTGGAGAGGCCGCCCTCCATCACCCCCACCTCAGGGCTTGAGTTGGGAGACGGCGGCCGATTCGTCGGGGAAGATCGGTGCATACTGGGCCAACCCCATGATCTGGAAGGTCTTCTCGATCGTTGGCGTCAGACAGCAGAATCCCATGCGCCCCTCTACCTCGATCATCTTCTCGATGATTTCGATCAGGATCGAGATCCCGATGGAGTTGACGATCTTCGTCCCGCCCAGGTTGAGGAGCAGGATGCGGTAGCCCGCGTCGAGGAGGTCGTAGGCCACCCGCGCGATCTCCTCGCCCCCCTGGTTGTTGATGTAGCCCTCCGTATAGATGACGGCCAGGCCGTCCCGGCGGTCCACGGTCACGTTGAGGCTCTCGGTCATCTCATCCCTGCCTTCATCGCAACTTGCTCATCACCACAGTCGTCCCGCCGGAGTCGGAGTGTATCTCCACTTCGTCCATGAGCCCGCGGATGATCTTGAGCCCCCAGCCACGCTTGTCCTTGGCGGTGAGCTTCTTCTCGATCCTCGGCTCCTCCATCTGGCCGGGGTTGAAGCCGACGCCGTGGTCCCGCACGGTGATGCGGAGCTTCTCCGGATCCCCCTCGCCCAGCACCTGGAACGTCACGAAGACCTCCTGGTCCTGGGCGTGGCTGTGCTCGAAGGCGTTGATGCAGGCCTCGATCACCGCCATCCGGACCTCGTCGATTCTATCCGGAGTCATGTGCATGGCCTCAGCGATGGCGGTCGCCGTCTTGCTCGCTTCGATCTCCATGTCGCGCATCATCGGGAGCGCCAGCGTGACCTCCCTCATGACCGCCTCCTCGCCTGCCATGTCCGCACGTCGCTCGTAGAAGAAGTCTCAGAAAGAGAGGTACAGCTGCAGCGCGTAGATCAC
>DASPJI010000209.1:0-17808 GCA_035628695.1 Thermoanaerobaculia bacterium
CCCGGCTGGCGCGGCGGCTCGGGCGCCGCGGCAAGGCGCCGGCGGGGGAGGAGGGCGGGGCGGCGGAGCCGCGGCAGGTGCCGCTGCTGGTGGCGAGCCTCGGCCCCGGCTACCTGTTCGCCGGCGCCCTCGTGGCCGTCCTCTATCTCGTAGCGCGCCTGGTCGAGCCGCTCCTCGCCTCCTCCCTGGAGCTGTCGCCGGGGCTCTCGGCCTGGCAGTTCCTCTTCCTGGGCTACCGGCCGGAGCTCGCCTGGTACCTGCCTCTGGACCGCTTCCCCTTCCTCGCCGGCCTGCTGACGGTGTTCCTCTGGCTGACCCTCTGGTGGCTGGCCGGGATGGGCCTGCGCCTGGCGGCTGGCGGCACCCTGGGGCGCAACCTGGCGGACCACCGGACCGACGAAGCGGTGCTGCCGGCCTGGCGGCGCTGGGCGGGGGCCCCCTTCCTCGCCTCCCCCGTGGCCTCGTACCTCGAATGGGCCGGCTGGCTCCTGGCCGTGGCGGCCCCTCTCCTGATCTGGGCCTGGCTCTCCCTCGGCGGCGACCCCTACCGCGTGCGCCCCTCCGAGGTCGCCGTGGCCCTGGTCCTCTGGACCTCATGGACGCTGCACCTGCTGTTGCGCGGCATCGACCAGAAGCCCGACGCGGCACCCGAGGAGGCACCGGCGGAGAAGGTGGAGGCCGCCGGCTGGCCCGAGGTGCTCGCCCGCCTCGAGCAGGAGCTGGGCATGGCGCCGCCCGAGCCGCTGGCGCTTCTGCCGGTGGAGCCCCTGGGCCGGTCCGAGGTGGACCCCCGGGTGGCGGCCCTCCTGTCGCCGCTGGTCGCCGCGCTCCTGCCCGGGGCGCGCCAGCTCACCCCCATGCAGCGCGTGGTGCTGACGCGGCTGGCGCTCCAGGGCTACGTCCATACCGATCCGCCGGTGGCCCTGGACGAGCTCCGCCTCGGCCAGTCGGTGCGCGACGCCGTGGAGGACAAGAGCGGCCAGCGCAGCCGCAATACCATCGTCCTGGCGCCGGAAGGGGCGGGCAAGACCCTGCTCGCCCTCCTCGCCGCCGCCAACCACGCTCTGGTCCACACCCGGGCCACTCTCCTGGTGGTCCGCGGCGAGGGAGAGGCCGAGGCGCTGGCGGAGCGCTTCCGCCAGACCCTGGAGCCCTCCACCCTGCGCTGGAACGTGCGCGTGCGCCTCCTGGGCGGCGACCTGATGAACGACCTGGCGCAGGGGATCCTGCCCGACGTCATGGTGGCCAGCCTGCGCGACCTGGTGGTCATGGTCCTCGACCGCTCCGACACCTTCGCGCCGTTCCTGCGCACGGTCGGCCTGGTCCTGGTGGACGACGTCGAGTCCTTCGCGGGCCCGGTGGAGGTGCACGCCCAGCTCGCCTTCCGCCGCCTGACCCTGCGCCTGCGCGAGCTCACCGGCGTCCGCGAGCTGGGGGAGGAGAGCGCGCCGCAGGTCCTGGTCCTGGGCTGCGAGAGCATGCACCGGATGGCCGACTGGGTCCGCAGCCTGTGCGGCATCGACGCCGTCGTGCGCAACTTCCATCACTCGGCCAGGGAGGCGAAGGCGCGGGAGGCGGCCGAGCTGGCCGCCGGCGGCATCGCCACGGCGTCCAAGGAGGAAGGCGTGGCGGAGGAGACCGGCGAGCCGGCGGCCGAGGCCCTTCAGAAGGTCCGTCACCAGCGGCTCTACAGGCTGCGCGATTTCACCGGCGCCACCGGCGAGCCGCTCTCCGCCGCCGCCCTGGTGGCGGTCTGCGAGCGCCTGGCCGTTCCCTGGCACTACCGGCTCTGCGGCGACGGGCGGCGCGACCTCGGCCGCGGTCCGCTGCGCCTGGAGGAGGAGCCGGTCCACGGCACCGCGTCGGCGGAGGAGGCCTGCGTCGTCCTGCTGGACGGCGAGTGGAGCGAGGTGCGGCGGGAGATCCAGCGGTTGCGGCGGGCGGGGGCGCGCTTCCGGCGCTGGCGCGGCGCCGGCGCTCCCTCCGGCGAGACGGTGGAGGCGGAGCCCGAGCCCATCGCCCTCCTCACCTGCACCGATCCGGACCTGGACGAGGCCCTGGGCGCGGCGGCTTCCGGCCCGGTGGCGTCCCGCGAGTTGGCGGAGCTGCCGCGGCCGGTGATCCGCCCCCCCACCGGGCTCGCCGTGGAGCCCCATCTCTCGGCCGACCTGGTGCAGCACTGGATCGAGGTGGAGGACCTCCTCCAGGTCTTTGGCAGCTCCCTGGCCTCCAGGCTGCGGGACCTCGCCCGCGGCGGCCTGCTCCTCTGCGAGCGGCGGACCGACGTGGACGAGCGGGCGAACCGTTACGTGGAGCGGGTGCACGTCCGCGCCCTGGCCCGGGCGGTGCGTTCGGAGGACGGCGACGGCCCCGGCGGCTCGTCGGCGCCGCTCCCCCCCAAAGTGGTACAGGTGGAGTTCGCCGTGCGCGAGACCGTGGCCCTCCGCGACCGCACCAACCTGACCGAGCTGGGGGAGACCGGAGCCGGCTCCGCCCATCTCCTCTACTATCCCGGCCGCGTCTTCCAGGACGCCCGCGGCATCTTCGTGGTGGTGGGCCGGGCCTCCGAATCGGGTGGGCGCGGCGAGCCGGCGGGGGATGTCCTGGTGGAGCCGCTGCTCCTGGACGAGGTCTCGGCCCCCCGGCGCGTCCACCTCATCGAGGAGCTAGCGCCCGAGAACGCCCCTCCCGAGCTGGCAGAAGCCGCCGGCGGCTCCTTCCCCCCGGCCGACCTGGTCCTCCTGGGCCGCTACCCGCTGCGGGTGGCTCTGCTGCCGGTGGAGGTCCGCGTCGAGCACCTCGCCACCTACCGGCTGGACCCCGTCCGCCGTCAGGTCCGCCAGCGCACCCTGCTGCAGAACGAGACGCGGGAGCGCTACCGCCGGCTCGTCCTCCCAACAGTCGCCCTGGCGATCCTCCCGAATCCGGCCGAGGCGGCCGGCCAGGAGGGGGAGGAGTCCCATAGGGGTCCGGTCCTCACCCTGGCGGGGGCGCGCCTCGTCGCCGCGGCGATGCGGGTATTGATGCCCTCCCTATACCGTGGCGGCGCCGCCGGCCTGCAGGTGGCCCTACGGCTGGACGACCCGCTGCACGCGGAGGCGGATCAACCCCTGGGGCCGGGGGAGGGCTTCTACCTCTTCGACGCCGACGAGGGGGGCAACGGCATGGCGCGGGCGCTGCACCGCGACGGCGTGGAGGTGCTGCTGCGGCTCTGCCGGCGTCTGCTGGACCGCGTCGCCTCCTACGACCACCTGCGGGCGCTCCACGACGAGTGGGCGAGCGAAGCCGAGATCCTGGAGGAGAGCCGGACCGATCCCCGCTTCGGCGGCGAGTCGCCGGAGGCCCTCGAGCGGCGCCGCGCGCGGGACGAGCAGGCGCGGGACGTGGCCCTCGCCTGGCTGGACAGCCGCCTGTCCCCCGAGGCAGGGGCCGGAGGCGGTGCGCGATGAACAGCAGGAGACCGGTCCCGTGGCGTGGGTTGGGAGCTCTGCTGATGCTGGGCCTTGCCGCGGGCTGCGGTCAGGAGCCGCCGGTGCCGCGGGAGCTGCCCTTCCCGGTCATCGAGACCGCGGCGCCCTTCCCGGAGCTGGCGGTGCCGGCGGCGCCCGCCGCCGGACCCGCCCAGGAGAGCGCGCCCCGGAGTACCTTCGAGGCGGCGCTGACGGCGACCCCGCCGCCCGATCCCGCCGCCACACCCCAGCCTCCAGCCGCTCCCGCGGGGCTGAGCGTTCCTCTCGGCGGCCAGCTCCTGGGCGAGCTGCCGCCGGACGGCTCCTGGCGCTGGTCCGCGGAAGGGGGCGCGGTGCTCGCCGTCCACGCGTCCGGCGGCACCCGGCCCACGGCGTTGATCTATGCCGAGACGTTCACGGACCTGGTCCGCGACCGTCCTTCGGAGGAGCATCAGCGGTTCCGGGTAACGGTGGACCCCGCCGCGGCCGAGGGGCACCTTCCCACGGGCGAGCCGCTGCGGAGGGTGGCGCAGCGCACGGGGCTGTCGGGGACCGAGGCCGCCCGCTTCCTGCAACTCGTGACCACCCGCACGGGGGGGCGCGGCCTCGGTTTCCGTCCGGCGCCGGAGAGCTTCACCGGCTGGCGCTGGGTGGGCCGCAACGAGCACGGCGTGACGCTGCGGCTCGCAAGGCAGTCCGGCTCCTGGGCGGAGCCGCCATCCCTGCCGGCGCGCTTCGCCGAGGCCCTGGCCCGGCTGAACGGATCGCACGGCGCGGCGCCGGGGGCCTCCTCCGGGGGAGCCGCCGGCGCCGTCCCCGCCTATCTCATCCTGGGCAGCGTCACCGACCGCTACGAGGAGACGGGCGTCCACTTGGCCGTGCTCTGTGCCCGCTCCCCGGCCTGTGCCGAGGCCCGGGACCTGGCGGCCTTCCTGGCCTCCATCCAGCCCGCCGAGGCCGGTCGCCTCGAGCGCCTCGCCGCCGCGCCCTCCGCTGGGTTCGCCGACCTGGCGCGGGAGCTGGGTGTCGAGATCCTGCCGGCGGACCAGGTGCCGACGCGGGAGGGGTTGACAGCGGGGGGGCAGAGTCCGCCAGCCGGTGCCGCCCGGTAGCACGGTCGCCGGAACACAGCCATGGAACGAATGGGAGGGTCCGCGATGCCGACGAGAAAACCGTCCATCCACATCGCGCTGCTCGCCCTGGCCGTCGGGCTCTCGGGCCTTGGCACCCGGGAGGCCCGGGCTTACGGGGAGCAGATCCAGGGGGAGGCGAGGAAGCTGGCCAGGGAGATCGCCAAGGCGAACCTCGGGACCGTGGCCGTGGTCGACTTCAGCGACCCGTCGGGAAACGTCATGGAGCTTGGGCGTTTCCTGGCCGAGGAGATGTCGGGCGAGCTGGCCTCGGCGCGCAAAGGCTTCGAGGTGATCGACCGGTCGAAGCTCAAGAGCCTGCTGCGGGAGCACAAGCTGGCGACCACCGGCCTGCTCGATCCCCAGACGACGCGCGAGATGGGAAAGATCGCCGGCGTGAACGCCTTGGTGACCGGCACCCTGACCCGCCTGGCCACCACCGTGCGCCTGCGGCTCAACGTCCTGGACATCGAGACCGCGAAGATCGAGACCTCCTCCGCCGTCGACATCCCCGAGACCGACCAGATCAAGGCACTCCTGCGCCGGGAGGTCGAGGAGCCCATGGACGAGCCGGTCCTGGACGTCCAGGCGTCCGCGGCGCGGGCGAAGGAAGCGAACGGGGTCCGCTTCACCCTGCCGAGTTGCAGGCGCGCCAGGAAGAAGGTCCGTTGCGACCTCCTCGCCACCAGCCTGCATCAGGAAAAGGAGCTGGCGTTGACCCTGGAGTCCCGGGCCATCGATCGATCGGGGAACGAATACCCAGCCGACCTGGTCCAGATCGGGCAGAGAGAAGGGGAGACCGCGAAGAACCGGCTTCTGGTGGGCACGCCGCTCCGCGTTTCCATCCATTTCTCGGGAGTGCCTACGAACCTTCGGGCCTTCCAGGTCATGGACCTCGACTTCCAGAGCTTCTCCGTCCGCTTCGAGGACGTGGCTATAGCCGACTGATCAGGAAGCGAAGCACGTCCAGGCACCGCGCCCCTGGGGATTCGAGGCGAAGCTCCGAGGACGTTCCTCACTGTTGAGGCATCGTCCCTCAGTGTTGAGGGCCGATCTCGTGGCGCCGAGGGACCGCGGCGAAGTGCTGAGGGATGATCCCTCAATACCGAGGCGCTGATCCGGAGCACTCCGGGGCAATCCCTCAGTGTTGAGGAGCCGCTCCGAAGCATTGAGGGGTTGTTCCTCAACGCTGAGGGCGCACTCCTCAACCCTCCGGCGCGATGCCTCAATACTCCGAAGTCATCCCTCAGTGTTGAGGAAGCGCGGCGAAGTGTTGAGGAAGCGCGGCGAAGTGTTGAGGAGTCGCGGCGAAGTGTTGAGGAACGGCCCCGAAGCACTGAGGAGCGGCCCCGAAGTGTTGAGGAACGGCCGGGGAGTGTTGAGGAGCCGCCGCGAAGCATTGAGGAACGGCGGCGAAGTGTTGAGGGATGGTGCCTCAGCAAGAGGGACTCGCCGAAAAGGGAGGGCATCCTCTGAAAAAGTGAGGCCCTCTCCGTGAAGAACCGGCGGAGAGCGTCGGAGGACCGCTCTCTTGTGCGGCTAGGCCCTGGGTGGAGGTCTCAACTCCATCCGGGGCCGCTCGCCGCGGGTTGAAGGACCGGACGAAGAGGTATTCCTCGCCCGGGGACAGCCTGAAAAGAACGGTGCTGCGGTACGGCTTGACGACCGAGGACGACTTTATCTCCGTGAAATCGGGGCGTCAAGAGGTTTGAGGGAATGGGGCGCGTGCCCACGGAGTTGGACTCCCTGGGCCGGCGACCCGGTCCCTCCCTCCTCCCCTGGAGGGCCTCCCCCCATCGTCTATACTATGGGGCTCGACGGCGGTGCCGTCCGATCCCGAAAGGAGCCCAGAGGAATGGCCGTCAAGGACCAGGAGCCGACCGTGCTGACCGCGGAGACCAAGGCCGCGCCCGCGGACTCTATCTATAAGGACGACGCCCTCGACACCTTCGCCGAGGCGCGCCAGCGCTGGGAGAAGGCCAAGGCCAAGTCCGAGGGGCAGGTGCCCTTCTGGAAGCGCGACTTCACCACCGTCTCCGGCATGGAGGTCCCGCATCTGGTGACCCCCGAGCAGGTCGCCGACATCGACGTCCGCAAGGACATCGGGATCCCGGGCGAGTACCCCTATACGCGCGGCGTCCACCCGACCGGCTACCGCGGCAAGCTCTGGACCATGCGGCAGTTCGCCGGCTTCGGCACCGCCGCCGACACCAACCAGCGCTTCAAGTACCTGCTCTCCCAGGGGCAGACCGGCCTGTCCGTCGCCTTCCACCTGCCCACCCTCTACGGCTACGACTCCGACCACAAGATGTCGACCGGCGAGGTGGGGAAGTGCGGCGTCACCGTCGACACCCTGGCGGACATGGAGATCCTCTTCGAGGGCATCCCCCTGGGCGAGGTCACCACCTCCATGACCATCAACTCCACCGCCCCGATCCTCTTCGCCATGTACCTGGCGGTGGCCGAGAAGCAGGGGGTGGACATCCAGCGCCAGGTCTCCGGGACGCTGCAGAACGACATCCTCAAGGAGTACATCGCGCAGAAGGAGTACATCTATCCGCCGCGGCCGTCGATGCGGCTGATCACGGACCAGTTCGCCTTCGCGGCGAAGCACGTGCCGCGCTGGAACACCATTTCCATCTCGGGCTACCACATCCGCGAGGCCGGCTCGACCGCCCTGCAGGAGCTGGCGTTCACCCTGCGCGACGGCATGGAGTACGTGCAGTACGGCATCGACGCCGGCCTGGACGTCGACGAGTTCGCGCCGCGGCTGTCGTTCTTCTTCAACAGCCACAACGACTTCTTCGAGGAGATCGCCAAGTTCCGCGCCGCCCGCCAGATCTGGGCGACGGTGATGCGCGAGCGCTACGGCGCCAAGAACCCGCGCTCCTGGATGCTGCGCTTCCACACCCAGACGGCGGGCTGCTCCCTCACCGCCCAGCAGCCGTACAACAACGTCGTGCGGACCACCGTCCAGGCGCTCGCCGCGGTGCTCGGCGGCACCCAGTCGCTGCATACCAATGCGCTCGACGAGACGCTCGCCCTGCCGACCGAGGAGAACGCCCGCATCGCCCTGCGCACGCAGCAGATCCTCGCCCACGAGTCGGGGGTCATCAACACCGTCGACCCGCTCGGCGGCAGCTGGTTCGTCGAGGAGATGACCCGCCGCATGGTGGACGGCGCGTTCGACTACATCCGCCGCATCGACGAGCTCGGCGGCATGGTGGAGGCGGTCGAGGCCGGCTTCCCGCAGCGCGAGATCATGGACGCCGCCTTCGCCTATCAGCGGGCGTACGAGGAGAAGGAGAAGCTGATCGTCGGCCTCAACGCCTTCCAGGTGGAGAACGAGAAGCCGATCGACATCCTCTACATCTCCGATGACCTCGCCGAGCGCCAGATCGGCTTCCTGAACGACGTCAAGAGCCGGCGCGACGCGGGCGCGGTGGAGCGCACCCTCGACGCGTTGAAGCGCGGCGCGGCGGGGAGCGAGAACACCATGCCGCTCATCCTCGACTGCGTGAAGGCCTACTGCACCGTCGGCGAGATCAGCGACGCGATGCGCGAGGTCTTCGGCACCTACGAGGAGCCGGCGGTCTTCTAGGCCTTGACTTGATTTCTCTTCTGTTCGGGAGGCGATGACATGTCGATACCGGCCGCAGCCGCGCGGGAGCTGCTCCTTTACATGCTCTGGGCCGACCGCCACATGCTGGCGGCGGTGCGGCCCGTCCAGCCCGAGCACCTGACGCGCGACGCCGGGGTGAGCTTCGGCAGCCTCCTCGGCACCATGGTGCACATGCTGGGCTCCCAGCGGGTGTGGCTCTCCCGCTTCTCCGGCAACCCGCTGGACCGCCGGCCGTCCGCGGAGGACTATCCGGACCTCCCCGCCTGGATCCACGGCTGGGAGGAGACGGCCTCCGGGATCGAGGCCTTCCTCGCCGCCCTGACCGACGCGCAGCTCGCCGCCCCCCTCACCTGGACCAGCTTCAGCGGCGACACCTACACCCAGCCGCTCTGGCAGCTGGTGATCCACCTGACCAATCACAGCTCCTATCACCGCGGCCAGGTGGTGTCGCTGCTGCGGCAGATGGGCTACCAGTCCCCGTCGACCGACCTCTCCTACTACTTCATCGAACGCTCCACGGCCTCGTAGCGCTCCCTTTTTCCCCTCATGTGACCTACCATTGGAACCGCCACATCTCAGAAGGGGGACAGCCATGAAGACCGAGAACGCTGCGGCGGTACGTCCGCCGTCCTGGCGCGCCGCCGGGACGGCCGCGCTCCTGGCGGGTGGGTTGCTGCTGGGCCAGGCGATGCAAGCTGAGGCGCAGGGGGTGGTCACCGTCACTCAGATGGTGGTCAGCAACTGCGTGATGGAGGCGACCTGCGAGTGGAAGGTCTCCTGCCGGGCCGGCAACGGCCCCGAGACCCAGCTCGCCGACAACTGGAAGGCCACCGTCGGGACCATGATGGACGTGGGGAAGACGCTCGACCTCCCCGCCGTCCCGGCTACCCTCAGCTGCAAGCTGGAGGAGGACGACGGCTGGTTCGGCACCACCTGGGAGGACGCCGGCAGCGCCACCCTGGAGCTGCAGGGGGGCGGCGACTTCGAGTTCAACGTCGGCAACGAGGAGGAGGGCCAGGTGATCCTCAAGCTCCGCGTCGCCACCATCGAGGTCCACGAGCCGGCCCCCGCCGCCCCCGCCGCTACGACGGCCACCGGCCGGGCGGCCTCCAGGACGGCGGCGGCGGCTCCGGCGAAGGCGCGCCTCTACGTCGGCACCTTCGCGCCGAAGGAGAGCGGCCACGCCGCGGTGATCGGCCTGCCCTGGGAGCAGTTCAAGGCCCGCGCCGACGCCCTGGCCGCGACGGGCACCAAGCCCGTCTGGATGGGCTCCTATGAAGAGGGGGGCACGCGCTACTGGAGCGGCATCTTCCACTACTACGACGGCGACTACCAGATCGTCCACGGCCTCGAGTGGGAGCCGTTCTTCGCCAAGTGGAAGCAGCTCACCAACCGCGAGGGGCAGCGGCTCACCGACTTCGAGATGTACAACGAGAAGGGGAAGGTCCTCTGCACCGGCCTCTACGAGCTGGGCAGCGACAAGCACAACCTCCGGATCGGCTTGGCGCGCGACGAGTTCGTCAACGAGGTGAACCGGATGTCCGCCCGCGGCCTGCGGCTGGTCGACGTGGAGGTCTACAGCATGCAGGGTCGGACGCTCTATGCCGGCGCCTTCCGCGAGATGGAGGGGGGCTACGCCCTGGCGGCGGGCCTCGCCTGGGACCCCTTCATGGAGCGGTACAAGAAGGTGTCCGGCGAGGGCAACAGCTTCATGGACCTCGAGACCTACGTCGAAGGGGGGCGCCGCCTCTGGGACGGCTCCATCACCGGCCTCTCGGGGCAGATCACGGAGCCGCTCGACGCCAAGGCGTTCGCCGCCCGCTGGAAGGAGATGGCCGCCAAGGGGCTCCATCTCGTCAGCGTCGAGACCTATCGGTGAACCTCGCGGGAGACGGGGAGGTGCCCATCGAGCGCCTCCCCCTCCCCTCTGCTACAATCCCGCCGCATGAGTGACCGAAGGATTCGCATCCTGATCGCCAAGCCGGGCCTGGACGGCCACGATCGCGGGGCGAAGGTCGTGGCGCGCGCCCTGCGCGACGCCGGGTACGAGGTGATCTACACCGGGCTGCGCCAGACGCCGGAGCAGATCGCCGCCGCCGCCGTCCAGGAGGACGTGGACGCCGTCGGCCTGTCCATCCTCTCCGGCGCCCACAACAGCCTGCTGCCCGAGGTGACGCGGCTGCTGCGGGAGCAGGGGGCCGAAGATATCCTGGTCTTTGCCGGGGGCATCATCCCGGAGCAGGACATCGCCGGCCTCAAGGGCTCCGGGGTGGACGAGATCTTCTTGCCCGGCACGTCCACCAAGGCCATCGTCGACTATCTACAGAATCGTCTCGTGGCGGCCTGAGCGCCTCCCTAAATCGCTGGTGGAGAACGGTTTGACGGCTTGACGCCGGGGGTGCTACCGTACCCGGTGCAACGTTCGGAGGGGTTCATGAGCAGACGGATTCTGCTGGCCGATGACAGCGTCACCATCCAGAAGGTCATCGAGCTGACCTTCATGGACGAAGACTTCGAGGTGCGGGCGGTCAGCAATGGTGACGAGGCGCTCGCGGCCCTGCCGCAGTTCCGGCCCGAGTTTGTCATCGCCGACGTCCACATGCCCGGCGCCAACGGCTACGAGGTCTGCCGGCGCGCCAAGCAGCAGCTCCCGGAGGTGCCGGTCCTGCTGCTGGTGGGCACCTTCGAGCCGTTCGACGAGGCGCAGGCGCGCGGCGCCGGCGCCGACTCGTTCCTCAAGAAGCCGTTCGACTCCCAGGAGCTGCTGCAGCGCGTCCAGGATCTGATGGCTTCCAGGGCGGCCACCGCTCCGGCCGCTCCGGCGGCCACGCCCACCATCCCCGCGATGGCGGTCGTGCCTCCTGCGGCCCCGGCGCCCCCGGCGATCGACGAGGACGTGTTCCAGCTCCCGTCCATCGACCTCGGACCGGACCCGGAGCCTGCTGCTCCTCGGGCCGCCACCCCGGCCTACAGCGAGCCGGAGGCGCAGTGGCCGGCCTTCGAGCTGGAGCCCGAGCCGGAGCCCGTTCCGATGCCGGCCGTGGCTCCCGCGCCGGAGCCGTTCCAGGAGGAGCAGCCGTTCTCGTTCCGCGAGGAGCGCTCCGCCGGCTTCGAAGCCCCCGGTTTCGGTGCCGGGTTCGGTGGGGCGCAGCCCGTCGACGTGCCGGCGCAGCCGTTTGCCCCTGAAGACCCCTTCACCCTGGAGGGCGACGCCTCGCTGACCCTGGAAGAGCCTCCCATCGGTCTGCGGGAGGAGTCGGACGAGCCGGCGCCCTTCTCCTACGGCGAGCCCCAGGACCGGTTCCTCGAAGACGCCGAGCGCCCGATTCTGGAGACGATGGAGGCCTCCGCGGCCGCCCCGGAGCCCTGGAGCCTTACCGATCAGGAGCGCCTCGGGATCCCCCTGGGCCAGGAGCCGCTGGTCGACAGCATGGCCGAGACCGAGGAGCGGATCGCCTCCCCCTGGCCGGACGCCCTGGAGGCGGCCGAAGGGGTGGCACCCCACGAGCCGGCCGCGACCTTCAGCGCGCCGGCCGTCGCCGCGGCCGCCTATGCCCCCGCCGCTTCCGAGGCCCCGGCGAACGGCTCCGGCCGGCTGAGCGACGAGGACGTGGACCGGATCGCGCGGCGCGTCGTCGAGCTGCTCGGCGACAAGGCCGTCCGCGACATCGCTTGGGAGGTCGTCCCGGACCTCGCCGAGGTCGTCATCAAGGACCGCCTCCGCGAGCTCGAGAGCCAGGTCGACTGAGCGAGTCCCCTTTCGTTCGAGCGGCCCGGGAGCTCCGGGCCTTCCCCCAGCGGCACGGCCCGGGTTCCCGGCAGTACAACGTTACGACGGGGGAGCGGTATGATCCGCTCCCCCGCTCGTCAGAGAGCGGACGACGGCCCGGGTTCCTCCGGCCGGAGGTGGCAGAACCATGGAGACGGCGGTGAGCGGTACGAGCATCCCTGAGACAGAGAAGACGGCGGCAGAGATGGACAAGCGTTTCGATCCGCAGAGCTACGAGGGCGCCTGGCAGCGGCGTTGGGCCGAGATGGGCGTCTTCCGGGTCGAGGTCCCCTCCGGCAAGCCGCCGTTCTGCATCATGATCCCGCCGCCCAACGTCACCGGGAAGCTGCACGTCGGCCACGCGCTCCAGTCCACGCTCCAGGACCTGCTGACGCGCTGGCGCCGGATGCAGGGCTACAACGCCCTCTGGCTGCCGGGGACCGACCACGCCGGCATCGCCACCCAGCTGATGGTGGAGCGCCACCTCGTCACCGAGGGGACCAGCCGGCGCGAGCTCGGCCGCGCCGCGTTCCTCGAGCGGATGTGGGCCTGGAAGGAGCAGTACCACGGCAATATCCGCAGCCAGCTCGACCTGCTCGGCGCGAGCTGCGACTGGAGCCGCGAGCGCTTCACCCTCGACGAGGGGCTCTCCCGCGCCGTGCGCGAGGCGTTCGTCCGCCTTTACAACGAGGGGCTGATCACCCGCGGCGAGTACATGGTGAACTGGTCGCCCACGCTCGGCACCGCGGTCTCCGACCTGGAGGTGGAGACGAAGACCGTCCAGGGCAAGCTCTACCACATCGCCTATCCGGTGGAGGGGAGCGACCCGGAGAACGGCGAGCGCATCGTCATCGCCACCACCCGCCCCGAGACCATGCTGGGAGACACCGGCGTCGCCTATCACCCGGAGGACGAGCGCTACCGTCACCTGGCGGGCAAGGCCGCGGTCCTGCCGCTGGTGGGGCGGCGCCTGCCCTTCGTGGCCGACACGGTGGTCGACAAGGAGTTCGGCACCGGTCTGGTCAAGCTGACGCCCTTCCACGATCCCAACGATTTCGAGATGGGGCGGCGCCACGGCCTGCCGGGCATCTCGGTGATCGGCCTCGACGGCCGCATGACCGCCGAGGCGGGGCCGGACTTCGCCGGCCTCGACCGCTTCGAGGCGCGGGCCAAGGTGGTGGAGCGCCTGCGCGAGCAGGGCTTCCTGGTGAAGGTGGAGGAGCATACCCACAACGTCGGCCACAGCCAGCGCAGCGGCGAGCCGATCGAGCCGCTGGTCTCGACGCAGTGGTTCTGCGACGTGTCGGGCATGGCCCGCCAGGCGCTGGACGCGGTGCGCGACGGCCGTCTCGTGTTGAAGCCCGAGAGCTGGGTCAAGACCTGGGAGCACTGGCTCGAGAACATCAAGCCTTGGTGCATCTCGCGGCAGCTCTGGTGGGGGCACCAGATCCCGGCCTGGTACACCGAGGACGGCCGCTGCTTCGTCGCCCGCGACGCCGCGGAGGCCGCGGCGCTGGCGGGGACCGACCGCCTCACCCAGGACCCGGACGTGCTCGACACCTGGTTCTCGTCGGCGCTCTGGCCGTTCTCCACCCTCGGCTGGCCCGAGGAGACGCCGGACCTGCGGACCTTCTATCCCACCGACGTGCTGATCACCGGCTTCGACATCCTCTTCTTCTGGGTGGCGCGGATGGTGATGACCGGGCTCCACTTCACCGGCGACGTCCCCTTCCGCTCCGTGCACCTCACCGGCCTGGTGCGCGACGCCGAGGGGGTGAAGATGTCGAAGACCAAGGGGAACGTGCTCGACCCAGCCGACCTGGTGGCCGAGTACGGCGCCGACGCGGTGCGCTTCACCCTGGCGTCGCTCGACAGCCCGGGGCGGGATATCCCGCTCAACCCTGAGCAGATCGCCGGCTACCGCGCTTTCGGCAACAAGATCTGGAACGCGGCGCGCTTCGCGCTGTCGCGGACGCAGGAGCTGCCGGATGCTCGGGTGCGGCCCGAGATCGATCCGGAGGGGCTGGCGGCGCCCGAGCGCTGGATCCTGTCGCGGCTCTCGCGGGTGGCGGCGGAGATCGATCCGCGCTTCGAGACGTTCCGCTTCGACGAGGCGTGCAACCGCCTGTACCACTTCTTCTGGGGCGACCTCTGCGACTGGTACATCGAGCTGTCGAAGCCGGCGCTCTCCGGCGAGGCGCCGCGGCCGCGGGTGGGGGAGGTGCTGATGACGGTCCTCGACCGCAGCCTGCGCCTGCTCCATCCGATCATGCCGTTCCTCACCGAGGAGGTCTGGCAGCGGCTGCCCGGGCATGAGGTGATCCATCCCGAGACCATCTGCCTCGCTCCCTACCCGCGGGCCGAGGCGGCATGGGAGGACCCCGAGGCCGAGGCGGGCATGGACGTGCTGATCCAGGTGGTCACCCGGGTGCGCGGGCTGCGTGCCGAGCTCGGCCTGCCGCCCAAAGCGAAGTTCGACCTCCACCTTTCGGCGGCGGCCGCCGCGGACGCCGCCATCGGCCGCTTCCTCGACGAGCAGGCGCCGCTGATCGCCTTCCTCTGCCGCGCCGAGCACGTGGTGTCCGGCGCCGCCCCCGAGGGGACCCGGCGCGACCTGGTGGCTGGGGTGGAGGTGGCCCTGGCCGTGGAGCGGCCGGAGCTGAGCCCGGAGGAGCGGCAGCGTCTCGCCAAGGAGCTGGAGAAGCTGGCGGCCGACATCGCGCGGGCCGAGGAGCGGCTCTCGAACGAAGGCTTCCTCGCCAAGGCCCCGGCGCACGTCGTCGAGGGGGGGCGCGCCAAGCTGGCGGAGATGCGGGAGCGGCAGGCGAGCCTCGGCGCCAGCCTGGGAGACAGCGCCAGCCTGGGAGACAGCGCCAGTCTGGGGCAGAGCTGAGGGGAACCCTTGAGCGAAGCTGAATTCCAGCGCTACCTCCGGGAGATCGAGCGCCTGCGCCCGGTGGGCACCGGGACCGGGGCCGGCAGGGGGCCGGAGAACCTGATCGTCCTCGAGCGGGTGGCGTCGACGAACGGGCTCGCCCGGTCCATCGCGGTGGAGTACGAGAAGGAGGGGCAGGACCTCGAGCCGCTGCTGATCCTGGCCTTCGAGCAGTCCGGAGGCCGTGGACGCCAGGGCCGGCAGTGGATGAGCCCGCGCGGCCAGGGGGTCTATGCCACCCGGGTGCTGTCGGTGACCGACCCCGAGATGCTCCAGACCCTCCCCCTGCTCGTGGGCGTGGGGCTCTGCCGGGCGCTGGGGGCCCACCTCGGCTCCCCCTGCCGGCTCAAGTGGCCCAACGACCTGCTGGTGGAAACTGGCGGCGGGCGCCGCAAGATCGGGGGGATCCTGATCGAGGCCCTGGTCCGTCCGGGAGAGGGGGCCGCGGCCTTCATCGGCTTCGGCGTCAATCACGGCCACTCAGTGGAGGTGCTGCCCACCGGGGCGACGTCGCTCCACCTGGAACGGGCCGGCCAGGCGGCCGGCGCCGGTCTCGAGGCGCTGACCTGGGACCTGGTCGCCGGGCTGGAAGCGGAGCTGTCCCACCTGGGGGATGTGGGCTACGCCGTGAACAGCTACCGGAGCTGGTCGGTCCACCAGCCCGGAGAGCGGCTGACCTGCCGGGTCGGCGACAGCGTGGCCGAGGGGACCTTCGCCGGTTTCGACGACGCCGGCCGGTTGCTGCTCCGCACCTCCGAGGGGGAGGTGCGTCTCTCGGCGGGGGAGGTCATCGAGCCATGAGCAGGGGACGCAGGAAGGCCGCGGCGGACGAGCTGCTGATCCTGGTCGACGTCGGCAACACCAACACGGTATTCGGCGTCTACCGGGGGGACGAGCTGGTGGAGAGCTTCCGGCTGTCCACCGACACGGAGCGCACCGCCGACGAGTACGGCTCGCTCCTCCTGCCGCTGTTCGCGCTCGCCGGGATCGAGCCCACGGCGGCGGACGCGGTGGTCGTGTCGTCCGTCGTGCCGCCGCTCCACTTCACCCTCGACAGCCTGGCCCGCCGCTACTTCGGCAAGAAGCCGCTGTTCATCGAGCCGGGGGTGCGCACCGGCATGCCGATCCGGTACGACAACCCGGCGGAGGTCGGGGCCGACCGCATCGTCAACGCGGTGGCGGCGCGGGAGCGCTACGGCGCGCCGGTGATCGTGGTCGACTTCGGCACCGCCACCACCTTCGACCTGGTCAACGCCGCCGGGGAGTACGTGGGGGGGATCATCGCCCCGGGCATCACCATCTCGGCCGAGGCGCTGTTCGCCCACGCCTCCCGCCTCTACCGGGTCGACGTCCGCAAGCCGGACGAGCTGGTCGGCCGCAACACCGCCGGCGCCATGCAGGCGGGCATCTACTATGGCTACATCGGGCTGGTCGACGGCATCCTCGAGCGGCTGCTCGAGGAGATCCCGGAGACGAAGACGGTGGTGGCGACCGGCGGCCAGGCCGATCTGATCGCCGGCGGCTCGCGCTTCATCCGTGAGGTCGACCCCATGCTCACACTGATCGGCCTGAAGCTGATCTACGACCGGAACCGATGACTGAGCCGGGCGGCGAGGACGACCACGCCTACTTCCAGGCCATCGAGGAGGTCTTCGTCCAGCTCCGGGGGGCGCCGCTGCTGCTGTCGCCGGCGGACTGGCAGGTGGCTCGGCGCTGGCACCGCGAGGGGGTGCCGCTCGATCTGGTGCGGCGGGCACTGGAGGAGGTCTTCGAGAAGCGCAAGGAGCGCGGGACCAAGGGGAAGATCTCGAGCCTCCGCTACTGCGCTCCCGCCGTCGAGGCCGCCTGGAACGACCTGCGGGAGCTGACCGCCCCTGGTGAGAGGGAGGAGGCGCCGTCGTTCGACATTCCGGCCCGCCTCGCCGCCCTGGCCGCCGCCCTGCCGGCCGGGATTCCCGGGCGCGAGGGCTATCAGCTCCGCATACGAACCCTGGAGGGAGGGCCGCAGGCGGTCGAGGAGAGCCTGGCGGCGCTCGACCTCGAGGTGCTGGAGGCCGGCGGCGCCGCCCTGGACGAGGCGGCGCGGGCCGAAGTGGAGGGCGCCGTGACCGCGACCCTGGCATCCCTGGGCTCCCGGCTGCCCGTCGCGGAGCTCGCCCGCTCCCGCGAGCGGCTCACCCGGCAGATCCTGCGGCAGCGGCTGGGACTGCCGGTCCTCTCGCTCTTCTCGCCCGAAGCCGAGAGAGCTGGATAGTCACCAGCCGAAATCGATCTGGGGGGGCGGCACAGGTTGGCCGCCGCTCTCCACCACCTGCTTGAGCCGTCGCATCTGGTTGCGAATGACCCCCTCGGTGAGGTGGCTGAAGAGGCGGGTGGCCAGCCGCTCGAGCCAACTCGCGTGGCGCACATCGGCCGAATACACGAGCCGGGTCCCGTTGCGGTCGGGCGCGAGCCGGTAGACCACATCGACCGCGAGCCGCTGGTTGACGAGGCGAACGCCGTAGAGGCCCGGCCTCTCGTACGCGGTCACCTCCCCTTCGTAGAGGCTCAGCAGGTCGGATTCCCGGATGGCCTGCCGGAAGCGGGTGCCCACCGGATGCTCGCGGTCGTATCCCTCCGGAAAGACGTTCTCCTCCAGGCCCTCCGTCCAGAGCCCGGTCTTCTCCGGGTCGGTGAGTAGCGCGAAGACCTCCTCCATGGGGGCCTGGATGTGCACGGCATAGCTGAATCTCAACGGGTCTCCCTCCGGTCTCTCCTGAGGTCTATGCAGGCGCGCGCATTATAGTCGTTGCAGGGCAACGAAAAGTGCAAGATTTTTTCTCCGCTTTCCGTCCTTTACGGGCATGGACCTTCGCCATGCACCCATGCTCCTTCCCGCCGGGGCCTTTGCCGCCGGTTCCCTC
>DASPJI010000210.1:0-4473 GCA_035628695.1 Thermoanaerobaculia bacterium
AGGCGGTCGAACTTCTCCTTCTGCTCGATCTCGTTGAGGACGTCGGCGATCTCCTTGGAGTAGTGCATCAGCTCGTTGTTGCGGCGCCGCTCATAGCGCTTCTGAGACCACCCCCCCTTCTTGACGTTGTTCTTGACGTCCCCCTTGATGCGGGCGTCCTGATCGGCGCGCGCCGAGGTGACGAAGAAGACGCGCGACGCGGTGTTGTCCGCCGCCACCACGACGAAGTTCTCGTACTCGTCCTGGAGCTCGGCGAGCGGCCGGATGTAGGGGGAGGAGTCGACCCAGAGGAAGTCCTGGCCGGGAACGGTCAGCGGATAGGCGCGGACGAAGTCGAGGGCCCAGCAGACAAAGATGGCGGCGCCGTCGGTGGTCCAGGTGTGCTCGGCGAGCCACTTCTCGGCGAGCTTCAGGTTCTCCTCGAAGTACTCCAGCTCGACAGCATTGTCCGCCAGGAGCCCCCGGATCTTCTCGATCCGCGGCTTCAACCCTTCGAGGGACTCGGGCGTGGACAGGTACAGGCTCATGAACGCGCGCTCGGGCCCGGAGGCCGCGGCGAGCTCGCGCAGATCGATGTTGTTGAACAAGGGCGTTTCCTCCAAAGAGGCGCCGGAGATCGGCGGCTCGACTCTGGAGGGGGGCGGGTAGCAAGGAGTGGGCCAGGGGGGTATTTGTCCGAGGCAGGCCGTCTCAGGCGGTCTTCGAGGTCCCGAATTTCCCTCGCCCGTCATCCCGATTTCCCTCTTGACGCGCATCCACTCGCGGGTATAGCCTCGGTGGCGGTCGTAAGCCGTACCAGGAAGGAGGTGGCAGGGAGAGGAGAAGGACGCCGCAGCTTCACAGCACAGCCGTACAGGACCGCTGTGTCTCCAGGGTGAGCGTGTAGCTCATCCGGATGAACAGGGTCCAAGCGGCCAAGGGAGGGAGCAGCGAACTCACCTCCCGAGGCCTTGCCGAGCAGAGGAGTGAACTCATGCCCGACCACGGTGATCGTACGCCTTCGCGCGTCGATCTGTCTCGTCCCACCGAAGCCACCCGCCTCGTTCTCTATGAGCTGGTGGTCCACGTCTACTTCCACCCCACTCCTGAAGAGGTCGAGAAGGCCCAGGCGGACCCCGGCAACCATTGGGTGCCGGACTACGGTCCCGACGAGGCGCGTCTCCACGTCTTCTACGCCTACGGCCGGTGGTTCGCCGTCTGGGAGGCGCTGGAGGAGACGAAGGAGACCGGGCTGCCCGAGTGGCGGCGCTGGTCGGTGGTACGGATCGTCGAGGACCGGGACCCGTCGAGCGCGACGGGTGTGACCTTTCTCGAGGTCTGACGCCACCGCCCGGATGGCGGGCCCCGCTCCTCGGGGCCCGCCCCCTATGTATAAGGAGGGAGCCTCTTCTCCGCGGACGCGGGGAGGGGCTCATTCCTCCCGGGGCAGTCGCTGCCCCGGGAGGAATGGCCGTCATTCCTTCAGAAATGGCCTCCATTTCTCGGGACATGGCCGTCGTTTCTTCAGGAACGGCCTTCATTTCTCGTGAAACGGCCGCGCTTTCCCGCGAAACGTCGGCTGTTTCGCGAGAAAGAGCCTTCATTTCTGAAGGGATCGCCGGGGTTTCCCGGGAAATGACCACCGTTTCTGAAGGAATGGCGGCCGTTTCCCAGGAAACGGTCATCGCGCTCCCATGACATCTGTCACCCCCAACTCCTGACATCCCTCCCTGGGGCGCCGCGCTGCCGGCGCCCAGAATGGCCTCCATGAGATGGCAACTCACGGAGGAGACGCCATGAGCACACAGAACCAGGTGGTCGCCGAGCTGCGGCGGGCGACCCGGCGATACGGCAAGGTGACCGCCCTCGACGGGGTGGACCTCGAGGTCCGGGCGGGCGAGGTGGTCGCCCTGCTCGGACCCAACGGCGCGGGCAAGACCACCGCCGTCCAACTGCTCCTCGGCCTGATCCGGCCCACCGCCGGCTCCGCCCGGCTCTTCGGCCTCGACCCCCGCGACACCGCCGCCCGCGTCCGCGTCGGCGCCATGCTCCAGATCTCCAAGGTCCCCGAGACCCTGAAGGTCCGCGAGCACGTCGAGCTGGTGTCGAGCTACTACCCCCGCCCACTCCCACTCGGCGAGTCCCTAGCGGCGGCCGGCCTCACCGAGGTGGGGGACCGCCTGTTCGGCAAGCTCTCCGGCGGCCAGCGCCAGCGGGTGCTCTTCGCCCTCGCCCTCTGCGGCAACCCCGACGTCCTCTTCCTCGACGAGCCCACGGTGGGCCTCGACGTCGAGTCGCGGCGCGCCTTCTGGGAGACGGTGCGGGCGCGGGCGCGCGCCGGCTGCACCGTCTTCCTCACCACCCATTACCTGGAGGAGGCCGACGCCCTGGCCAGCCGCATCGTCCTGGTGGACCGCGGGCGCATCGTCGCCGAAGGGACTCCGGCGGAGATCAAGGCGCGGGTGCGCGGCCGGAAGATCCGCTGCCGCACCCGCCTCGCCGTGGCGGAGCTGGAGGCCCTGCCCGGCGTGCGCGGCGTCCGGCGGGACGGCGAGGTTACGGAGATGCTCGCCGCCGAGGCCGAGCCCGTGCTGCGGGAGATGCTGGCGCGGGACCCGGGCCTCTCCGATCTCGAAGTCCTGGGCGCGGGCCTCGAAGAGGCCTTCCTCGCCCTCACCGGCAACACTCGTTCGACCGACACGGAGGTGGCGGCATGAGCACGCAGACGATGGCGGCCGGGTCCCGCAGCCTGGGCCGGATCTATACCCTCGAGGCGAAGTCCGAGCTGCTGAAGCTCCTGCGGCTGCCCATGTATGCGGTGCCCACCATCGCCTTCCCCATGGTCTTCTACCTCCTCTTCGGGGTGGCCATGGGGGGGCGCTCGGCGGGAGGGGTGAGCTATGCCACCTATCTGATGGTCTCCTACGGCGCCTTCGGGGTGGTTGGCGCCAGCCTCTTCGGCTTCGGGGTCGGCCTGGCGGTGGAGCGCGGCCAGGGGTGGATGCTGTTCAAGCGGGCCACGCCGATGCCCCCCCTGGTCCATCTGGCGGGGAGGCTCACCGTCTGCCTGCTGTTCAGCGCCGCGGTGGTCCTGGGCCTGTTCGCGCTGGGGGCGGCGCTCGCCGGGGTCAGGCTGCCGGCGGCAGCCTGGCTCACCCTCGTCCCGGTGCTCCTCTCGGGCGCCCTGGCCTTCGGCGCCTTCGGGCTCGCCATCGGTTACTGGGTGGGGCCCAACTCGGCGCCGGCCGTAGTCAACGTCATCTACCTGCCCGTGGCGTTCGCCTCGGGGATGTGGTTCCCCATCCAGGCGATGCCCCGGTTCGTGCAGGAGCTGGCGCCGTTCCTGCCGTCCTATCACTACACCCAGCTCGCCTTGAAGGTCATCGGGGCGGACCTGGGCGGGGCCGTGGCCACGCACGTCGCGGCCCTCGTGGGCTTCACTGTAGTGTCGCTCTTCCTCGCCCGGGCCGGCTTCCGGCGCGACGAGGGGCGTACCTTCGGGTAAGGTAGAGGGAGAGGAGACGTCGCCGTGAGATTCCTGCCCCCCAAGGATCCCGAGCTCGGCTGGACGCCCTACGCCTGGCTGATCTATCTCGGCTTCTTCCTGTTGAAGCCGGTGCTGGGGGGAGCCTCGCCCATAGAGTGGGGGGCGACGCTCTCCGCCCTCGGCGTCTTCCTTGGCGTCTACTTCTGGGGATTCCGCCAGTGGGGCCCCCGGATCGTCTGGGCGGCGGCAATGATCGCCGCGCTCGGCTTCCTCTGCGTACCCTTCAACCCCGGGGCCAGCGTCTTCTGGATCTACGCCGGTGCCTTCCTGGGGTACTCCGGCCCGCCGCGCTTCGCCCTGCGCTGGCTGGCGCTGCTGCTGGTGCTGCTCGGCCTCCAGAGCTGGTGGCTGGACCTGCGGCCGAGCTCCTGGATCACGGCGGTGGTGTTCTCCGTGATGATCTGCGGCGTCAACCTCCACTTCTCCGAGCGGACCCGAGCCAACGCGAAGCTCCGCGCCACCCAGGAGGAAGTGGAGCGCCTTGCCCGCACGGTGGAGAGGGAGCGCATCGCCCGCGACCTCCACGACCTCCTGGGGCATACGCTGTCGGTCATCACCCTCAAGGCCGAGCTGGCCGGCAAGCTCCTCAACCGCGATCCGGAGCGGGCGGCGGAGGAGATCCACGAAGTGGAGCGCATCTCCCGCGACGCCCTGCGCGAGGTGCGCGAGGCCGTGGTGGGTTATCGCTCGGAGGGGCTCAAGGCGGAGCTGGCGCGCGCCCGTCTCGCCCTGGAGTCGTCGGGGATCGCCTTCGAGTACCTGCTGACGCCGCTGGACGTCGACCCCGCCCGGGAGACGGTGCTCGCCCTGGCGGTGCGGGAGGCGGTGACCAACGTCATCCGCCACGCCGGCGCGCGGAGCTGCCGGATCGCGGTGGAGCAGGGGGCGGGCGGGGTGGTGCGGCTGGAGGTGCGGGACGACGGCCGCGGCGGCCTCGCCGCCGAGGG
>DASPJI010000211.1:0-8611 GCA_035628695.1 Thermoanaerobaculia bacterium
CATCGTCTCGGGCATCGGCTGCTCCTCGCGCTTCCCGTACTACATGAACACCTACGGGATGCACTCGATCCACGGCCGCGCCCCGGCCATCGCCACCGGCCTGGCGGTCTCCCGCCCGGACCTGTCGGTGTTCGTGGTGACCGGGGACGGGGACGCGCTGTCGATCGGGGGCAATCACCTGATGCACGCCATCCGGCGAAACATCGATCTGAATATCGTGCTGTTCAACAACCGCATCTACGGCCTGACCAAGGGGCAATACTCGCCGACCAGCGAGGTCGGCAAGAAGACCAAGTCGACGCCGGTGGGGTCGGTGGACTATCCGTTCAACCCGCTGTCGCTGGCCCTGGGCTCCGGCGCGACCTTCGTGGCGCGGAGCGTCGACATCTTCCAGCAGCACCTGCGCGAGACGCTGAAGCGTGCCGCGCGGCACAAGGGGACCGCCTTCGTCGAGATCTACCAGAACTGCAACATCTTCAACGACAAGGCGTTCACCTACATGACGGACAAGGAGACCAAAGAGGACAGCGTCCTCTACATGGAGCACGGCAAGCCCCTGGTCTTCGGCAAGAACAAGGACAAGGGGATCCGGATGCGGGGTACCGAGATGGAGGTGATCCAGCTCGGCGACGGCCTGGGTCCGGACGACTGCCTGGTCTGGAACGAGTCGCTGGACAACCCGGCGACGGCGTTCCTGGCGGCGCAGCTTCTGCCGCCGGAGTTCCCGACCGCCCTGGGTGTCTTCCGCAGCGTCGAGATGCCGAGCTACGAGCAGCGGGTAGTGGAGCAGATCCAGCAGGAGACCGACCGCCGCGGCCTCGGCAAGCTCGACGACCTCCTCCGCGCCGGCGACACCTGGGAGGTCCCCAGCCAGGAAGCGGTGAGCTGAGGGGCGTGGAGCCTTCGTGCCGGACCTGCTGATCCTCGCCCATGGCGGCTCGTGGGACATGCGCTTTCAGATCTCGTCGCTCGCCGCCAGCGCCGCGGCGGCGGGGGAGCGGGTCGACATCGCCCTGTTCTTCGGCGCCCTTGATGCCTGGGCGGCTGGGCGCTGGGACGACTACGACCCCCAGCCGCCGCTGACGTCCGGGCGGCTCGAGTCGCTGGACATGCCACCGCTCTCCGAGATGCTGGCGTCCGGCCGGGAGAGCGGCTCCATCCGTGTCTACGCGTGCAGCGCGTCGTCGCGCCTGCTCGGCCTCGACCCGGGCCGGGTGCAGGGCGCGGTCGACGCCATCCTCGGGTGGCAGAGCTTCTCAAGGATGATCCGCGACGCCGGACGGGTGGTGACCCTGTGAGGCGGATCCTCGCCACTCTTCTTCTCGCGGCCTGTGCGGGGACCGCCGGCGCCGCTGACGGCAAGACCGTGGCGGAGCGGTGCGCCGCGGCCACGGCGTCGGCGGTCGTCGCCAACTCGTCCACAGCGGAGGCCGCGCCGCTGGACTCCGGCTGGACGGTCCAGGCCGAGGGGACCTGGGCGGCGGGTGCCGCCGACGGCGTGCTCCTCGAGATCCGCATCGACATGGACCGCTATCACTCCGAGACGCGCACCGGCGCCTCGGGCGCGTGGCGCGTCTCCCAGGACTTCAACCTCTGCGGCAAGCACACGCTCCGCGTCTTCGCCATGCCCATGGTCCAGGACGGGGACCGCCTGGTCCACTGCCTGGAGCGGGGCACCTCGGCTCCGCAGACGTTCGATCTCCCCTGCGAGCCGGTGGCGCGGATCGACTCCTGCACCTGGCAGTGCACCGAAGACGACTGCGCGGGAAGCTGCACCGCCGGCGCCCGCTCCGGGGTGCCGGACTACGTCGCCCACTGGGGCCTCAACGACAGCGGCTATCACGCGGTGGAGGGGTTCTCGCGCGGCCCGTGGACCCACGAAGTGGTTTGCAAGCCGGGCGAAAAGGTCACCTTCAAGGTGCGGGGAAGGAACGGCACCGGCCGCTGGTCCAACGTGGCCGAGCGGGCCTGCGGCCAGCCCGGCGCCTAGCACTTCACCAGGAACGTCTCCTCGCCCACCACCTCGGGATCGAGGGAGAACTCGTAGAGATCCAGGCCGCCGAAGAGGGCGCGGACGCGGGGGTAGCCGGCGGCCTGCATGTGGCGGGCGCCGTCCACCGCGGTGGCGCCGTCGCCGTCGAACAGCACCACGTCCTCGCCGGCGGGCGGCGACCAGTCGGGGCCGGGATAGGGGATCGCGCCGCGGAGCGACAGGGGGCCCGGCGCAGGCCTCACGTCGACCAGCAGCGGCGGCTTCCCTTCTTTCATCCGCCGGAACAGTGCGAAAGGGGAGACCTCGAGCTGCGGGTCGAACTGGACCACCGGGGTCGAGTCGTCGAGGAAGCGGGTAGGCATGACGGCTCGACCCCCTAAGAACCCGGCACCGGCTACAGCAGCTTCGAGTCGTGGTCCGCCCAGACCAGGCCGGACATGACCTTGGGCATGAAGCGGGTCGACTTCGGCGGCAGCATGTTGCCGCCGGCGATGGCGAGGGAGAACTCGGCCGGCGCGGTAGGCGGCAGCCAGAAGGCGGTGCCGAACGTCCCTTCCTTCACCTCGGTGAAGAGCTGGTCGGCGTTGTCACGGTAGACCACGGTGCCGTCGGTGGCCGCTTCGGGCGGGTAGCCGAGCGCGGGAAGGATCGTCTTGTGGAGGACCTCCACCGGGAGCTGCGGCACGCCCGGGGAGGTGGCGTTCGGCACCATGGTGGGGTCGAGGTGCCAGACCTCCGGCTCGTGGCCGGCGATCCAGACCCCCACCGCCGGCTGCAGGGCGGCGGCCACGGCCTCCAGCATCTCGTCGCCCGTGGAGCCGCGGAACGGCTCCGCCGTGACGGCGACGCCCGCGAGCTTGGAGAGGTCGGCCGTCTCGCGCAGACCCCGGTGGGTGGGGCGGATGGTCAGCGCCGGCGACTGGATGCTGGTGATCACCGCCAGCTTGGCCGCCGCCGCCGTCCCCTCCTTGGCGCCATGCTCGCGGGCGAAGCGCTGGCCCACCTTGTAGCGGTGATGGCCGTCGGCGATGGCTGCGGGTACCTGCAGCGCCTCCTGGTAGCGGGCGATGCGGGCGGGGTCGTCCACCTTGTAGAGAAGATGGATGTGGCCCGCCGGGTCGCGGTGGCGGACGATCGGCTGGGCCGCCATGTCCTCCTGGAGCAGCTCCTCGAGCCGGCCGCCGTCCTCCGAGAGGAGGAAGATGGGCTCGTAGTCGACCCGGGTGGCCTCGAGCAGCGCCAGGCGCTCGGCCAGCGGCTTGTCCAGCGTCTGCTCGTGCGGCCGGATGTGGGAGGCGTCCTCGTACCCCACCAGCGCCATGAGCCCGAGCCGCCTGTCCCCCTCCGTCAGCTCGACGGCGTACGGGTAGAGCGCGGGGCGCGGATCCCGCGCCACGGCCCCCTCGGCGAGCCAGCGGCCATGCAGGCCAGCGGAGTGCCGGTACGGGTCCTCTCCCTCCGGCGGCACCGGACGGGTCAGGTGGACGAACTGATAAGGCGACTGCGCGTGGTAGCGGTCGCGCAGGCTGTTGTCGATCTGGTCATAGGGAAGGGCAGCCAGCTCGCCGGTCTCCCCGGCGGTTGGCGTGTATCGCAGTCCCTCGAAAGCAAAGATACGCATAGGATGTCTCCTGGGCAGAGCCCCTCGGAGGGGCGCCGTATTCTATCGTGGAGAGCAGGGAGGAACCCAATGCAGAGCCTGGACGACATCCGGCGCCTCTTCGCCTACGATGCGTGGGCCAACCGCGAGACCCTCGCCTCCTTGAGGTCGGCCTCGTCGAGGTCGGCCCCGCCGGAGCAGGCGCTGCGCTGGATGGCTCACATCGCCGCCACCGAGGGGCTCTGGCTGAGCCGCATCCTGGCGGACGGCGAGCGCGTCGTCGTCTGGCCCGAGCTGACCCTCGGCGAGTGCGAGGAGCGGACGGCGGCGATGGCCCGGCGCTGGACGGTCTATCTGGACGGCATCACCTCCGGGGAGCTGCCGCGGGCCGTCACCTATGTCAACTCGCAGGGGGAGCCCTGGACGAGCACGGTGGCGGACATCCTGACGCACACGGTGATGCACTCGGTTCACCATCGCGCCCAGATCGCGGCCGAGCTGCGGCGGCACGGGCATACCCCCGCCTACACCGACTTCATCCACGCCGTGCGGCGCGGCTTCGTCGAGTGAGCCTCACAAGCTGCGCCGCAGCCAGGAAGCCTTGGCCATCCGGCGCTGGATCGAGCGGACCTTGCTCTGGTAGGACTTGCTCTTGCTCCCCGGGTGCCAGCTCTTGGGGCGCGGGAGGACGGCGGCCAGCTCGGCAGCCTGCCGGGTGGTGAGGCTCGCGGCCGACTTGCCGAAATAGTGGCGCGTCGCGGCCTCGGCGCCATAGATGCCGGGCCCGAGCTCCACCACGTTCAGGTAGATCTCCAGGATCCGCCGCTTGCTCAGATGCTCCTCGAGCTGGCGGGTGAGGATCGCCTCCTTCACCTTGCGGACCGGGTTGCGCGACGGCGAGAGCCATAGGTTCTTGGCGAGCTGCTGGGTGATGGTGGAGGCGCCGCGGGGGAGCTTCTTCTCTTCCCAGGCGTCCTCCAGGGCCGCCCGGGTCTCGCGCCGGGAGAAACCGTCGTGGGAGAAGAACTCGATGTCCTCGCTGACGATCACCGCCCGCTTGAGGTTCGACGAGATCCGCCGGTACGGCACCCACTTCCACTCCACCTCGCGCCGGTTGCCGAACCACCCCCGGCCGCGGTAGCGCTCGATGAACGCCGTGGTCTCCGGCCTCTCCTCTTCCAGAGCCGCCACGTCCGGCCAGGTGAGCACCTGCCAGCCCAGCCAGAGGATGACGGCGGCCAGGCCGGACAGGAGGAGAAGGCGCGTCTGTCCTCTGCGAGGCACCGTATAAGGTGGAGCGATCATGGGGAGACTGAATCATATGGCAAGAGGCGCGGGAAGAGGGTCCCCCACCGTGGTGTATACTGTTAGACCATATTCGGAGAAGTCCATGGATCACGGCAGCACCTATCCAACCGATCCCGGGACGCCCATCCGCCAGAAGGAGGAAGTATGAACAGAGCGGCTTACGTACGTCGCGGCCCGTGGAGCAACACCCTCCGCATCACGGGGGTCGCGCTCGTGGCGACCCTGGGCCTCGCGGCCTCCGGCCGCGCGGCATCCCCCCAGACGCCGGACGATGACGAGAAGGCGCGCCGCCCCCGCGTCCAACAGACCGAGACCTTCGGCCTCGCTGATCCCCGGGGCGCCGCCTTCCCCGACAAGAACCAGCCGGCTCCCCCCTCCGAGAAGGTCGGCGTGGCGCTGGACGCCGTCTCCCAGGTGGCGCTCGCGCCGCTGGACGTCGACGCGCTCCTGGCGGAGGACCAGAACAAGGCCCGGGTCACGATGACCAAGGTGCTGCGCTACGGCGTCGGCCGTGACCTCGACGTGCGCGCCCAGGACGGCAACTGGTTCGACCTGCCGGGCGGCGGCCGCCTGTGGGCCCTCGACGTGGTGTCGACCGGGGCCCTCGGCCTCCGTCTCCAGTTCCGGAACGTCGACCTGCCCGCGGGGGGCAGCCTGGCGGTCTACAACCCCGACGCGTCGGAGGACAAGGCCCTGGGCGCGTTCGGCGCCTTCGACCGCGACCTCGAGACCTACTCCGCCGGGACGCCCGACCGGCCGTCCGACTTCTGGTCCGGCACCATCGCCGGCGAGCGCGCCCGCGTCGAGTACTACGCGCCCAGCGGCGCCGGGGACGAGCTGCCGTTTGCTCTGACCCGCCTGCAGCACATTTACGTCGACCCGGTGCAGGCGGTGTCCGGCAACAAGGCCGCCGGAAGCTGCCACAACGACGTCGCCTGCCATCCGGATTGGGCCGACCTCGCCAACGCTGTGGCCGGCATCGGCGTCGTCGGCCACGACGCGCTGTTCTGCACCGGTCAGCTCATCAACAACCTGTCGCAGGACTTCACCCCGTACTTCCTGACCGCGAACCACTGCCTGAGCAGCCCGTTCGAGGCGCAGTCGACGGAGATCTTCTGGTTCTACCAGAAGGAGTCCTGCGGCGGCTCCGTGCCGTCGCTCTCCTCGTCCCCGACGTCGCGCGGCGCGAGCCTCGTGGCGACCGACGATCCGTCCGACTTCACGCTGCTGCTGCTCGAGGGCGCGGTGCCCAACGGTGTCTTCTGGGCCGGCTGGACGGCGCAGGGCATCGAGGACGGAGTCGGCGCCACCGCCATCCATCACCCGTCGGGCGACCACAAGCGGATCAGCTTCGGCAACACGGGTGGCCAGCCGGTCTGCGGCATTGCCCTCGATGACCACGTGAAGATCAGCTGGACGGGCAACGCGGTCACCGAGCCGGGCTCCTCGGGCTCGGGCATCTTCCGCAACGACACGGGCCAGCTCTTCGGCCAGCTCCACTGCGGCCCCTCCTCCTGCGGCGCCTCGGCCAATAACCTGAACGACTCCTACGGGTCCTTCTCGACCACCTTCGCCAAGATCCGCAACCCCTTGAACGGTGGCAGCGACGACAACTCGGAGCCCAACGACACCTGCGGCAAGCCGCGCGTCGCGCGCAAGAACCAGAACCTCACCAACCGCATCGTCAAGTGGGCCGACCGTGACTTCTACCGGATCCGGGTCCCGAAGAACAAGACCCTCACCGCCACCGTCACCTTCAATCACGGCAACGGTGACATCGACACCCGCCTGTACCGCGCCTGCAACCAGGAGGCGGTGGCCGTGACCGAAGGGGAGGGCGACACCGAGGTCCTGACGTACAGGAACACGGGAAAGCCGGCCAACTTCGTGCTCGAGGTCTTCCTCTACTCGGACACGCGGAACAGCTACAACGTGAAGTTCGCGATCAAGTAAGCTGACCGCGACCGCGCGCTCCAACCACGGAGGGGGTGGCGACGCCCCCTCCGTTTCGCTTTTCTGGAGGGACCTGACGTGCCGCCGATCACCGTGCCGCTCCGCGCCCCCGGGCTCGCTCCGGGCGTCTGGGTCCAGGGGCCGCAGGTCTCGCTCAAGAGCGGCGCGGTCACCCTGGTGGACTTCTGGGAGTCCACCTGCGTCAACTGCCTGCGCACCCTGCCGTACCTGCGGGCTTGGCACGAGCGCTACTCGCCTCGCGGCCTGGTCATCGTGGGCGTCCACACGCCGGAGTTCGAGGTCACCGCCGACCCCGCCGTGGTGGCCGCGGCGGTGGCGGCCGAGGCGATCCCCTATCCCGTCCTGCTGGACGCCGGCCGCGCCACCTGGCAGCTCTTCGCCAACAAGTACTGGCCGGCCAAGTACCTGATCGACGCCCGCGGCTATCTGCGCTACGAGCACGCCGGCGAAGGGGCCTACGGCGAGACCGAGGAGTGGATCCAGCGCCTGCTGCGCGAGGCCGGGGACACGGCGCCCATGCCGGCGCTGCTCGAGCCGGTGCGGGAGGTGGACCGGCCCGGCGCCGTCTGCCAGCCCGCCACCCGTGAGGCCCATCTGGGCTGGCACCGGGGGAGGCTCCTGGCCGCCGAGGGCTACCGGCCGGGGGAGGAGGTCCGGCACGCCGCCCGGGAGGAGCCGGCGCCTCCCGGCCTGTTCACCGCCCGCGGCCTGTGGCTGCACGAGGCGGAGTACCTGGAAGCCCGCGAGCCGGGGGCCGGGCTGGAGCTGGTCTGCGACGCGGCCGAGGTGAACCTGGTGCTGGCGCCGCCGGTGGGGGAGACGGCGGAGCTGGAGATCGAGGCCGGCGGCGCGCCCGTCGCGGTGGAGGAGAGGGGAGCGGACCTGGTGGCGAGGGACGGGCGGACGTTCGCCGTCTGGGACCGTCCGCGCATGGTGCGGCTCGTCGACTCCCCGGATTTCCGGCGGCGCCATCTGCGCCTGCGCTTCCTCAGGCCGGGCGCCCGGGCCTACGCGTTCAGCTTCGGGACGGTCTGCACCTGACCAGCCTGTTCCATCTCCCCTTTGCCCCTGTCTCACTCTGCATGACCGTGTCGTCCGTTGTTTTCAGGGATTCTCAACCATACGCCCCGGCTGTCCGTTCCGGCGGCTCATCCTGTAGGCTAGGGTCAGTACGCCCGGCGGTGGGGAGGCAGCCGGCCTCCCGCCACATTCGGAGACCGAGGGCCTTGAAATTGGAGCACCTGACCGATGAGGAGCTGATCCAGGAGGCGCGGCGCCGCTCCGGCCCCGCCATCCAGGAATGCCTCGACGTCCTGTTCCGACGGCACTACCCGCGGGTCGCCTACTGGTGCCTGCGGATCTGCGGCAGCCGCGAGGCCGCCGCCGATCTCGCCCAGGAGGTCTTCCTCCGCGTCCAATCCCGCCTCGACTCCTTCCGCATGGAGAGCCGCTTCTCCACCTGGCTCTACCAGGTCACGCGCAGCGTCGCCATCAACCACGGCGAGGCGGCGCGCAAGCGGTCGGCGCCGCTGGACGGCCTCGACTCGGCTCCCGAGCTCGCGGACCCGGTGCCCGCCGCCGATGAGATCCTGGTGACCGGCCAGTCGGTGGCGGAGCTCAAGGAGATCCTGGAGCAGGACCTGGAGCCGCTCGAGGCCAAGGTCCTCTACCTCCACTATGGAGACGGGCTCACCCTGCCCGGCATCACGGCGATGCTGGGCCTCCAGAACAAATCG
>DASPJI010000212.1:0-5968 GCA_035628695.1 Thermoanaerobaculia bacterium
CGCGACCCCGGCGCCCGCCGCACGTTGCCGCCGACGCTGGTGACGTCACCCATCACCTCGGCGTCCGGCCCCAGGGTCACGCTGCCCATCACCGCCACCACCTCGCCGCCGACCCTGCCGTTGATGCGGACGGCGCCGAGCACCGCGACGGCGTCCTGCACCACCTCGCCGTCGACGCGGACCGGCCCGAGGACCGCCACGGCCTCCTCGGCGATCTCCCCCCGGCTGACCGTGATCGGGCCGCCGACGTTGACCTGGCTGCCCAGACGGGTCGCCGGCTCCTCGCCGTCCTCGCCGTCTTCCCCGGCCTCCGCCACCACCGGCGGCGGTGGCGCCGCGGGCGGCTCCGGCACCGGGGGGATTCCGGCGGCCGTGTCCATCGCCGGCTCGGGGATCTCCCCGGCCTCTTCGTCCTCGCCGGCCGGCACGGGCTCCGCGCCGCCGGCCTGATCCATGTTGAAGAGGGCGGCGCGCTCGGCCGGCTCCATGGCCTGCAGGCGCAGGATGGGGTCGGCGTCCTCCCCGAGCCAGGCGCGGAGCACGCCATTGCTCACCCGCTCGCCGTTGATCGCGACGCTGTCGCCGCTCAGCTCGATGGTACGGACGCCGAGCCGCTCCTGCCGCGGCCGCAGCAGCACGCCGTTGCGGATCGGCAGGACCTCGTAGCGCCGCTCGAGGAGCTGGCGCAGCTCCTGCCGGCTCTCGGGAGACGTGGAGGTGGCGGACGGAGACGTCTGCGCCGGCACGGCGCCATCCAGAACGGGCAGGCCGAGCAGCGCGAGCACGGCCAGGGCCCGGAAGAGTTTCTTGGCATCAGATGGGGTCCACATAGGCCCAACTCCTATCGCGCGAGACCAGCCCGCGCAGGAAACGGAACGACGTGACGGAGACCACCAGGCAGACCAGGGCGATGACCATGACCTGGGGCCGCGCCAGCGACAGGGCGACGGCTTCGGCCACGGCGAGCAGGGTCTGCCCCACGTCCGCCAGCGAGGCCATCCAACGGATGGCGTCGAGGACGGCGCGGATGGAGGACTGGAGGAAGCCGGCCGGGCTCCAGAGGCCGGCGAAGACCGCGACGGTCTGCGGCAGCCAGGCGACGGAGAGGCCGGTGGCGAGGAGGCAGAGAGCGATGACCCAGCGCAGCCAGCCCCTTCTGAAGAGGCTGAAGCCGGGCTGGACGGGTACGGCAGCCCTCTCCACGGCCGCTTCCACCGCCACACGGGCGAGCACGCGGTCCGCGAAGCCCGCGGGCGGCGCGAGCCGGGGGAGCGCGTCTGCCTCGAACAGCTCGAGCAGAAGCTCCTCAGCCTCGTCCGTGAGGCCGTCCCGCTCGGCGGCGAGCCAGCGGGTCAGCGGATCGTGGGAAGGATGCATCGTCATCGGTCTCCTCTCTCAACCCGCCCTACGAGACGGAGGCGGAACGGGTTTCGCGCCGGACCCGGAGCCCGTCCCGATGTTCGGGGCCGGCGACCAGCCCATCTCCGTCATCACCGCGGCCAGCTCCTTGCGCGCCCGGTGGAGGTTGGTCTTGACCGTTCCCAGGGGCTGGCCGGTGATCTCGCAGATCTCCTGGTACGCCAGCCCCTCGACATAGAACAGCAGCACCGACTCGCGGTACTCGGGGCGGAGGCGGGCGATGGCCCGCTCGAGGGAGCGCGCCATCTGCCGGCGCTCGGCCGCCGCCCCCGGTCCCTCGGCGGTCTCGTCGGCGAGGACGCCGGCCAGGGAGCCGCGGTCCCCCTCGTCCTCCCGGGCCTCCAGGGGGACGGTGTCGAGCTCACCCCGGCGCAGGAAGTCGATGGTCGTGTTGTGGGCGATCTTGAACAGCCAGCTCGAGAGCTTGCGCTGCGGGTCGTAGGTGTCGAGCCGGCGGAACGCCTTGACGAAGACCTCCTGGGCCAGGTCCTCCGCGGTGGCCGGATCGTGCACCATCCGCGCCACCAGGGAGAAGACCGGGCGTTCGAAGCGCAGCACCAGCTCGCGGAACGCGTCCTGCGAGCCGCCACGGGCCTGGGCCACCAGCTCGGCGTCGCTCAGCATCGGTCGCTCAGCATCAAGGGAGGGATACGTCCCGCAGCCACCGGTGTTGCGCACGGTCTCTCCGCGCGCGCTCTCTCGACGTCGACCGGGGATCGGCTACACTTCCTGTTCGAGGTTCCCGATCTTAACAAATCCCTCGCGCAACACGAGACGACGGAGGACGACGATGCGAACTCTCCAAACCGCCCTGCTCACCCTGCTGCTCGCCGTCCCGGCCGCCATGCCGGCCGCCGCCGGCACGCTGTCGGGCGTCACCCTCCCCGACAAGGTCGACGCCGGCGGGCAGAGCCTGGCCCTGAACGGCATGGGCCTGCGCAAGAAGCTGGTGATCAAGGTCTACGTCGGCGGGCTCTACCTGCCGCAGAAGGCCAAGGCCGACGGCCGGCAGGTCCTGGCCGCCGACCGCCCCTACCGCATGGCCATGCACTTCCTCTATGACGTCAGCAAGGAGCAGATGTGCGACGCCTGGTCGGAGGGGCTCGAGGCCAACACCCCCAACGCCTCGGCGCAGGTGAAGAAGGACTTCCAGACCCTGTGCGGCTGGATGGACGGCGTCGGCAAGGGGCAGAAGCTCAACCTGACCTACACCCCCGGCGAGGGCACCACGGTGGAGATCTCCGGCAAGGCCAAGGGGACGCTCCCCGGCAAGGCCACGGCCGATGCCATCCTCGCCACCTGGATCGGCCCCGAGCCCGGCCCGGGCGACGACTTCAAGAAGGCCGTCCTCGGCGGCTAGGCCCGCGAGACCGCCTGCCCCCTCCCGGAGGGGGCAAGCCCCACCCCCCGCCGCCGGTCCGGAAGGATTTTCGTCGCAGAGCAGGGTTCCCGAGGGTCGCGACCCGGGAAGAACGTCGCAGAGGCGCGTTCATTCGTCGCAGATGAGCCCCGCTCTGCGACGAATGAACGCAGCTCTGCGACGAACGAACTCTGGTCTGCGACGAATGGAGCCAGCTCTGCGATGTTTGAGCGCAGCTCTACGATGTTTGGGCGCAGCTCTGCGACGTTTCAGCGCAGCTCTGCGACGATCGGATCGAAAGAGGGAGGTGGCTCGGAAGCCGCGACGAAGGGGGCGGTGGTGCCTCCCCTACATTTCAGGCCCCTGAAGTAAAAAGGAGGAGCGCGATCCGGGCGCTCCTCTTGGGAGGGATGAGAGGAAGGGTCTTGACCTCCCCCGCAACCCGGAGCTTAGCCAAGACATCGATGCTTGTCAATATGAGCTTCGACTGTCACGAGAGTGTCACAGCCCGCCGCGGAACCAGACCGTGGCCAGGATCACCAGTCCCAGCAGGATCCGGTAGACCACGAACACCGTGAGGCTCTGCCGGCGCAGCCAGGCGAGCAGCCAGGCGATCACCATGTAGCCCACCACGGCCGACACCACCAGCCCGACCCCCATGGGCACCAGCTCGGCGGCCGTCACCCCCGCCCGCGCCAGGTCCACCGCGTCCATGACCGCCACCAGGACGCTGATCGGGATGATCATCAGGAAGGAGAAGCGGGCGGCGGCCGGGCGGGTGAAGCCGAGGAGCAGCGCCGCGGTGATGGTGATCCCCGAGCGCGAGGTGCCCGGCACCAGCGCCAGCGCCTGCGCGGCGCCGATGATCAGCGCCGCCTTCCAGTCGATGGTGCCGATCTCGCGGTCGCGCCGGCCGGCGCGGTCGGCCAGGCCGAGGAGCAGGCCGTAGCCGATGGCGGTGCCGGCGATGAGCAGCGGGTTGCGCGCCTCGCCGGCGATCCAATCCTTGAACAGCAGCCCGGCGAGGCCGGCCGGGATGGTGGCCAGGCCGATCAGCCAGGCCATGGGGCGCGGCGCGAAGTCCCCCGACTGCGACAGCGGCCGGCCGTCGAAGAAGCCGAGGATCAGGTCGCGGACGTCGCGGTGGAAGTAGGCGATGATGGCGAGGAGCGTCCCAGTGTGGGTGGCGATGTCGAAAGACAGCCCCTGGTCCTCCCACCTCAGGAAATAGGGGATCAGGATCAGGTGCCCCGACGAGCTGATCGGCAGGAACTCGGTCACCCCCTGGACGATCGCCAGCACCGCGGCCTGGAAGGGCGTCACCGGCGGGCTCTCCGCGAAGTCTCGGACATGTGGTGCTCCTCTCCTCTCGCCAGGTGCCCCCCGAGGGGCGCCCGATTGTATGCCAGGAGGAGGCCATGAAAGCGGCTATACTCTCGCCGGCTCCGCGGAGCCTTCGACCGAACACTCGAACGGAATCACGAACATGGAAACGCTCCTCGTCACCGGCGGCGCCGGTTTCATCGGCTGCAACTTCGTGCGGCTCGCCCTCGCGGAGCCGCCCGAGGTCCGGCTGGTGGTGCTCGACAAGCTCACCTACGCGGGCAGCCTCGAGAACCTGGCCGACGTCCTCGGCCACCCCCGCTTCACCTTCGTCCAGGGCGACATCGCCGACCGGGCCGAGGTGCGCAAGGCCTTCGCCGAGCACCGGCCCACGGCGGTGGTCAACTTCGCCGCCGAGAGCCACGTCGACCGCTCGATCGAGGACGCCAGCGCCTTCATCCAGACCAACATCGTCGGCGCCTTCGAGATGCTGGAAGGGGCGCGGCGCTATATAGAAGGACAGGACGGCGCCGCCCGCGAGCGCTTCCGGTTCCTCCACGTCTCGACCGACGAGGTCTACGGCAGCCTCGGCCCGACCGGCCTGTTCAGCGAGACCACGGCCTACGCGCCCAACTCGCCGTACGCCGCCTCCAAGGCCGGCGCCGACCACCTGGTGCGCGCCTATCACGAGACGTACGGGCTGCCGGCGCTGATCACCAACTGCTCCAACAACTACGGCCCCTACCAGTTCCCCGAAAAGCTGATCCCCCTGATGCTGCTGAACGCCCTGGAGGGGAAGGCGCTGCCGATCTACGGCGACGGCGCCAACGTCCGCGACTGGATCTACGTCGAGGACCACTGCCGGGGGGTGCTGGCGGCGCTGCGCCACGGGCGGCCCGGGGAGAAGTACAACCTGGGCGGCCGAAGCGAGCGCACCAACCTGCAGGTGGTGGACACCATCTGCGACATCCTGGAGCGCGAGCGGCCGGCGGCGGAGAACCCGGCCCTGGCGGCGCGGGGGATCGCCTCCTACCGCGACCTCAAGACGTTCGTCGCCGACCGGCCGGGCCACGACCGGCGCTACGCCATCGACGACGAGAAGGCGCGCACCGAGCTCGGCTGGGAGACGCGGCACGACTTCGCCTCCGGCCTCGCCGCCACCGCCTGCTGGTACCTCGCCAACGGCGCCTGGTGCCAGGCGGTGCAGTCCGGCCGCTACGATCGCGAGCGTCTCGGCCTCCTGGAAGGAAAGCGATGAAGTTCACCCCCACCCGCATCCCCGAGGTCATCCTCGTCGAGCCCGACGTGTTCCGCGACGCCCGCGGCTACTTCTTCGAGACCCATCACCAGAAGAAGTACGCCGAAGGTGGGATCCCCGAGCTCTTCGTCCAGGACAACCAGTCCTTCTCGGTCGCCCGGACGCTGCGCGGCCTGCACGCCCAGCTCCGCCGCCCGCAGGGCAAGCTGGTGCGCGCCATCCAGGGGGAGATCTTCGACGTCGGCGTGGACATCCGGCCCGGCTCCCCCACCTTCGGCCAGTGGGTGGGCGAGGTGCTGTCGGGGGACAACTTCCGGCAGCTCTACATCCCCCCCGGCTTCGCCCACGGCTTCTGCGTGCTGAGCGAGACCGCCGTCGTGCACTACAAGTGCACCGACCTCTACGACAAGGACGACGAGATCGGCCTCGTCTGGAACGACCCGGAGATCGGCATCGAGTGGCCGCTGGCCGATCCGCTGGTCAACGACAAGGACGGGAACGCGCCCCGTCTGGCAGAGATCGTGCACAAACTCACCCTGCCATGACGACGGGGACGATGACCGAGACCACGTTCGCGGCTGGTGACCTCCAGCAGATGAAGGAGCTGG
>DASPJI010000213.1:0-9265 GCA_035628695.1 Thermoanaerobaculia bacterium
GGTTGCCGGCGTGGACCGCGTCGGCCCCGGGCTTGACGATGAGGTCGATGTACTGCTGCCGGGTGCCCGACCAGAACTTGTCGAGGTTCGCCTCGTTCCACAGCCCCCAGTAGCGGATCGAGCCGCTGTAGCGCCGGGCGGCCCGGAAACAGAAATCGGCCCACTGCCCGGGGTCGTCCGGCACGCCGGTGAAGCCGGGGCCGGAGGTCGCCCAGTCCGGAGTGTAGGCGAGGGTGGCGAAGACCTCGATCCCCCGGGCCTGGGCCTCGGCGGCGATCTCGTCGTACAGCGACCAGTCGTAGCGGTCGCGCGAGCCCTCGACGTAGGCCCAGACGAAGTCGATCCGCACCCAGCCGATGCCCGCGGCCTGCGCCCGGTCGAGCAACTGGTCCAGCTCGGCGCCGGAGGGGGCGTGGATGTTGACGCCGAACGGCGAGGCCTCGTCGGCCCGCGCCGGCGCCGGCAGGAGGGCGGCGGCGGCCAGGATCAGGAGGCCGGCCGCTGCGAGCCGGGCGAGAGCGCGTGGAGCGAGTCGAAAGCTGTTCATCATGTCCGCCAACCCTCGTTGCCGGCTCCCCAGTCCATCCGGATCGGGCGGGGAGCCGCTTCAGAGGATAGCCTATCGTCTATACTGGTTTCGTCTGAACGCTGAGAACGTGCCGGGTGTAGGCCAGGGGGAGGCCCGAGGTGGAGTTCCGTGAAATCACCGAGCGCTACCGGCTCGAGAAGATCCTGAAGTCGTCCAAGTCCGGGACGGTGCTGCGCGCCGCCGACGGGGAGTCGGGCCGGACCGTCGTCGTCAAGCTGATCCCGGTGGGGTCGGCCCCCAACCTGGAGGGGCGGATGGGGGCCTTCAACCGGCTGGCCGCCGCCATCGGCGCGCTCGGCCACCCGGCGCTGCCGGTGGTCCTCGACTCCGGCATCACCCCGGACGGCAGCGCCTTCCTGGTGATGGAGCACCTGGACGGCCGCGGCCTCGACACCCTGGCCGGCGTCGCCCCGAGCCGCGCCCTGCCGCTGCTGATGCAGGCGGTGAGCGGCCTCGAGGCGCTGGCGGGCCAGCGGGTCCCCTACCTCAACCTGTCGCCGGACAACGTGCTGGTGATCCCCGGCCCCGCCGGCGATCCCGTGGGCGAGCAGGCCAAGCTCCTGGGGCTCGGCACCGTCCTCTTCCAGCCGGTCGGCGGACCGGGGGACGAGGGGCGCCGCTTCCGCGCGCCGGAGCTGCTGTCGCCGCAGCCCGGCGAGCGCGCCGACGCGCGGGCCGACCTCTACTCCCTGGGCGTCGCGAGCTGCCACGTGCTGGGCGCCACCATCGCGCCTGCCGCGGCCAACGGGGCGGATCCGGGGGTGCAGATGCCCCTGGCCCTGAGCTTCGAGCTGGAGAACGCCGAGGCGCTGCGCCAGATGCTCGAGCGCTGCCTGCGCCGCCGGCCCGCGGAGCGCCCGGCGCACCAGGCGGTGCGTTACGCGTTCCAGCTCGCCCTCGAAGGCGCCGAGTCCCCCCTCTGGCAGCCGGCCGTGCCCGCGCCGGCGGAGATCCTCCAGGCCCCCAGGCCCGTGGAGGCGCCGCCGCCCCCCGTACCGGTCAGCGCGCCCGTCGCCGCCGCGCCGCTCCCCCGCCCGTAGCGCCGCCGCCGGCGCCGGCGAGCCTCATGGCCGCGGCGCCGGTGATCCCCGCGCCGGCCGACCCGGCGCCCCCGATCGGCCCGATCAGCCCGATCGGTCCGATCGCGGCGGCGCCCGCCCCCGTGGTGCCGGACCCCGAGCCCCTCCCCGAAGGGGACGTGCTGTCCTCCGTCGACGACGACCTGCTGGCGGCACTGGCCCCCACCCCCCCGCCGCCTCCGCCCCCCGGCAAGGCCGCGAAGCCGCCCGGCAGCGGCCGGGTGCTGCCGTTCCTGGGGCGGTCCAGGCCTGCTCCGGCGCCGGCTCCGGCGGCCGAGGGGCAGGCCGCGGCCCCGGACGAGGCCGTCCCCGCCGTTCCGGCCCGCGGCAGCCGCCCGCTCCTCCTGGGCGTGGCCGCGGCGCTGCTCCTGATTGCCGCCCTGGCCGTCCTCTGGATCATGCTGCGGGAGCCCGGCACGGCCGCGCCGCCGCCGCCGGTGCTGGCCGCGGCCCCGCGGCGGCCCCCGCAGCCACCCGCCGCGGAGCGCCTGGAACAGGCCCGGCTCCTGGTGGCCGAGGGGGAGGACGACCGCGCCCGGCAGGTCCTGCGCACCTTCACGGCCGCCGATGAGGCGGCGCTGCCGCCGTCCGCCTGCCGGGTGCTCGACGGCCTGCGCGAGACGCTGCTCCTCGCCGCCCGCGACCGCCTCCCCGACGACCTGACCGCCGGCCTGGAGGGGGACCTGGCGCGGCTGCGCTCGGCGGTGGACACCGGCGTCGAGCAGCCGGCGCTGGTCGCCGCCCTGCCTCCCGCGGCGCAGGCCGGCTTCGACCGCGCCCGCCGCGCCATGGAGCTCTACCTGCAGGCGGAGGGCGCCGCCCGCGACGGCGATCACCCGGCGGTGCTCGAGCACCTGGGCGCCCTCGTCGCGCTGGCGCCGCAGCTCGCCGATCCCGAGGGGCTGCGGGCGAAGTCGGCCGAGGCGCTGGAGGCCGAAGCCGGGAAGCTGGTCGAGGCCGGCCGCTATCCCGAGGCGCTGGCGAAGCTGGAGCCGCTGCGCCGCACCTGGCCGGAGCGTTCCGGGCTGGCGGCCCGGGTGGCGAGCTACGAGGGCTATCAGAAGGACGAGGCCGAGCAGAAGCGGATCCTCGAGGCGATTCCCGCCGTGGAACGCCGCCGCAAGCCGCACGAGGGGCTGGAGGTCCTCGCCGCGGTGAAGCCGACGCCGCACCTGGCGCCCGAGTTCGCCCAGGCGCGCGGCCGGCTGGAGAACCTCCTCGCCCAGCTCGACCGGCAGCCCCCGCAGGTGGTGCTGCGCGACGGCTACGGCCTGTCCTACTCGCGGGGCTCCGTGGTCACCCTGAGCTTCCGCGCCACCGACGACTACGAGGTCAAGAGCGTCAAGCTGATGCTTCGGCCGCCGGGCGGCAAGATGCGCTCCATGGCGATGGAGACGACGCGCCAGGGGCACACGATCGAGATCCCGCCGAGCCTGCACCAGAACGGCACGGTGGAGTTCTACGTCACCGCCACCGACCGCTCCGGCCACGAGGGCTCGCTCGGCACCGCCGCCCAGCCGATGAAGCTCACCCGCGAGCAGGGCTTCGAGCGGATCGTGCGCTAGGCCCTCCCCCCCGGCGAATCGGACGCGATCCGCGGCGTCCGGGAAGCATCCACGCCGTCTGGACTCCATCTTATCGGCCTGGCTTCGTTCCGAGGCGCCCGGATGCTTTCCGGAGCGTCTGGAATCCATCCTGTTGAATCGGGAGCCATCCGCGACGTTCGGGAAGGACCCATAGCGTCTGGACGGCCTCCGCGACGCCTGGACATGATCCACCGCGTCTGGAGGGCGAGCCCCCGGGATGGAGCTGTCTCCTCCCCTCCTGCGACCCAGAGATACCACCTGCGAGGGAAGAGAATGAGGGTCCCGATCGCGGCAATACGCGATCCTCCTCTCCCCTCTTGGCATCTTCTCAGGAATCGTGGTCCCGAAGTGGGAGTCCGCCATTTTCGATTGGAGGCTGATTCCATCGGCCCTTGCTCACGCTCTTTTCTTCTCCGGTGGTGTCCCGTTTATATCCGGTAAGGGAACATCCTGTAACGAGAGCAGGCGCTGCCGGCGCCGTAGCCGGTGTCGCGTCCTGCGTCCCGAAAGGATCGAATCATGTTCTCGAAGATCGCGCATCGTTCTCTTCTGATGGTTTTCGTCGTGGCTCTCATCGTATCCCCCGGCGTGGCGCAGGCCGGCGCTTTCGATCCCCTGAGTGGGCGGACGCTTCCCTCGCTCGGCCGCTTCCAGGAGCAGGTGCAGAGCTGGGCCGAGCTGCTCTGGGGCAGCATTTCCGGAGTCTGGGAGAAGGAGGGAGTCTCGATCGATCCCAACGGCGCTCCCAAGCCGGGGGACTCCGGCACCGGCGGCACCTCGACGGGCGGAACCACCTCCGGAGAGGGCGGAGGCTCCATCGACCCGAACGGCAAGCCTTGAAAGGACCGGCTTCGCGGGACGGGGCCGGCACGGATCGGCCCCATCTTTCCTGAAGAATCGTGTCCCGAATCCTCGCTTCCCGGTAACTGAAGTGGATAGAGGGTATATCCTTGTCCCGCGGGAGCCGTCCTGCGTCCACATTCGAGAGGAGGAGGGATATCGTGAAAGACGCCCATCTGTCGGTTGAGACCCTGGCCCGCCTTCTGGCGGGTGATCTCGACCACGAGGAGTTGTCGAACCAAGTCGTGCCGCACCTGCTGGCCCGCTGTCCCGGCTGCCAACGGAGCTACAAAGAAATCCGGCGCTTGCAGGAGGAGTTCGCGCACTGGGACGAGAGGGTGGCCGTCTTTGAGGGCCGGCAGGCTCCGGAGCTCTTCGAACAGCTGGCAGAGCTTCCGTTTGACGAGCAACTGAGCCTTGTCGCCGACGATCCAAGCTTCCAGACGTGGGCTCTTTGTCAGCTTCTCCTCAAGCAGAGCCGAGAAGCGCGCTTCTACAACCCCGGTATGGCCGTGAACCTCGCTGAGCTAGCCGTAAACATCTCTTCAAATCTGGGAAACGCCTATGACCCGCATTGGGTCTTGGATCTTCAAGCGCGAACGTACGCCTACCTTGGGAGCGCCCGGCGAGTTCTGGGAGAGCTACGGAGCAGTGATACCGCGTTTCGGAGGGCTGAGTCCTTTGCGCTTCGTAGCATGACGGGGAACTCTCTGGTCTGGGCTGAGATCCTCGATCTCAAGAGTTCCCTTCGGCGCGAGCAACGCCGCGGCGACGAGGCATTGAGCCTTCTCGACGAGGCGATCTCCATCTACAGGGAGAGTGGCGATGCCCACGCGATCTCTGCCGCGCTCGTCAAGAAAGCGAAGATTCTGGAAGAGAGCGGCGACCTTACTGGCGCGATCAACCTGCTGCAACAGGCAGGCGATGAGATCGACCCTCTCCGGGACGCCCGTCTGTTCATCTACGCGCGCCACAATCTGGCCTGGTGTTTGACTACGGCGGGCCGTCATGAGGAGGCGGCTCGCCTCCTGCCCAAGGTTCAAGATGCCTTCCAGCAGTTCGCAAAACCCGTGGATCACATCCGGCTCCGCTGGCTGGAGGGACGAATTCTGTTCGGGTTGGACAACTTCGAAACCGCCGAAGGAGTCTTCCGGGAAGTCCAGCAGCAATTCCTTCAGCGAGCTATGGGCTTCGACGCAGCTCTGGTCTCCCTCGATCTCGCAATTCTCCTGGCCGAACAACGCCGCCGCCCAGAGCTCAAGCAGCTCGCGCTGGAGGTAATCCCGGTCTTCGAGGCGCAGGATGTCCACCGCGAAGCCATGGCCGCTCTCCTCATGTTCCAGAAGGCCTGCAACGAGGAGACGCTCACCGTGGAGCTGGTGCGGCAGATTGCCTCGACTCTGGAGCAGAACCGGCAGGCGAAGAGCTAGCTTTCAGAAGGACTCAGAGGGCCAAAGCTGAGCCGGTCCCTTGGGGAGGGGACCGGCTCACTGGCTTTTTGGGGGCTACGGCTCGCCGGGCGCGGTGGTGAAGGCCGGCTTCTGGCGCTGCCAATAGAACGGCTCGCGCTTCTTCGGATGGTTGCCGGTCTGGTCGAGGGTGCGGGCGTCGTAGACGCGGCCGTTCAGCACCACCAGCCCGACGCTCCTGGAGTTGCGGATGTCGGCCAGCGGATCGGCGTCGAGCACGGCGAGGTCGGCGAGCTTGCCGGGCTCGATGGAGCCGATGTCACGGTCGAGCCCCAGATAGCGGGCGCCGTCGATGGTGGCGGCACGGAGCGCGTGGTGCGGCGTCATCCCCCCCTGGGCCAGCATCCAGATCTCCCAGTGCGCCCCCAGCCCCTCGCGCTGGCCGTGCGCTCCCATCTGCACCCCGACGCCGGCGTCACTGAGCTGCTTGACGACGCGCGCCACCTGGATGTGGTTGAACTCCTCCTCGGGCGCCATCACCAGCGGCCGGCGGGCCACCGGATCGATGACCTCGCGCGGCACGAAGGAAAGCAGACGCTCGTCCTCCCAGACCTTGGTGTGCTGATACCAGTAGGTCTCGCCGAAGGGCCCGCCGTAGGCGACGACCAGAGTCGGGGTGTAGCCGACCTCGGTCGCCTTCCAGAGCTGGACCACGTCGTCGTAGATGCGGGCCACGGGCAGCGAGTGCTCGATGCCGGTGTGGCCGTCGACGACCATCGTCATGTTGTGCTGGTAGAGCGATCCACCCTCCGGCACCACCATCATGCCGAGCTCGCGGGCGGCGGTCACGATCTGCTGGCGCTGCTCGCGCCGGGGCTGGTTGTAGCTCTTGACGCTGAACGCGCCGATGGCCTTCATCCGCCGCAGGTGCGAGCGGGCGTCGTCCAGGCTGTCGACCGTGGCCGTGGCGTTGGGCGAGCTGGCGCCGTAGAGGATGGTACCGGTCGAGAAGACGCGCGGCGCCAGGATGCGGCCGGCACGCGCCATCTCACCGGCGGTGAAGATCGTCGCGTTGTCGTTCGACGGGTCGTGCAGCGTGGTGACGCCGAAGGCGAGCGAAGCGGCGTTCTCCCAGCTCTGCTCGGGGATGAGGCCGTCGCCGCCGAACGAGCCGTGCCAGTGGACGTCCACGAGCCCCGGCAGGACCGTCTTGCCGCGCGCGTCGATCACGTGGGCACCCGCCGGTACCGTCACCTGGGCGCGCGGCCCGACGGCGCGGATGCGGTTGCCCTCGATCACGACCGTGCCATCCTCGATGATCTCGTCGCCGCGCATGGTGATCACGCGGGCGCCGACCAGCGCCACGGTGCCGGTGGGGACGTCGCTCGCCAGTTGGAAGCCGATGTCGATCCCCTTCTCCGGCGGATCCGGGAGCTTCTCGGGCGCCCCCTCCATGAAGGCGAACGCCTCGTTCAGGGGACGTGAGTAGAGCTCGGGGCCGAGCGACCAGTAGAGGCGCCGCGAGTCGCCCGACCAGCGCAGGTAGTCGCCGGCATCCCGCGACACTCTGGCCACCGGGATCGACTTCGTCTTCGGCCCGATGTCCACCGACCCTCCGGTCGCCGCCAGCGGGGCGATGAAGGCGTTGAACCGCTCGTTGAAGGCGACCCACCGGCCGTCCGGCGAGACCCGGAATTCGATGGCGTTCTCGCTGGAGAGATGGGTGCGTGGGTCCGTGCGGTCGAGGCCGATGGAGATCAGCTCGCGCTTCTCACCGACCCGGGTCAGGTAGACCCGGTCGCTGTCAGCGCCGAAGTGGGGCCGGGTGCCGTCCTTCGTGATGCGGGTGGCGGCTCCGCCGCCGGCCGGGATCCGGTAGATGCCGGGCTCGCCCGACCAGGCCGTGGTGCGGAGGCCGCCCCCCCGGACCCGGCGATAGACCACCTGCTTGCCGTCCGGCGTGAAGGCCGGCTCGATGTAGTGCCCCGGCTCGCGGGTGATCACCCGCCCCTCTCCACCATCGGCGGGCGCCACCCGGATGCTACCGAGCTCTTCGTCGTCCCAGGTGACGTAGACGATGGAGCGGCCGTCGCGGGAGAACGACGGGTAGAACTCCAGATGGCCGTCCTGGCGGGTGAGCCGCCGCGGCTTCCCCTCCGGCAGGTCGCGGATCCAGACCTGGCCGAGGGCGGAGTAGACCACCTGGTCCCCCTTGGGCGAGACCTCGACCCAGCGCAGCATGCGGACCGGGAACCGCTCCGGCGCCACCTCCATCGGGAAGCGCAGCGCCTCCTGGACCCGGCGGGTGGTGCGGACGTGGAAGGGGATGTCGCGGACGGTGCCGGCCCCGTCCTTCGCCAGGTCCAGACGGCGGATCTTGCCGCCGGCCCAGAAGACGATGGAGCGGGAGTCGGGGGTCCAGGCCATCGCCGGATAGACGCCGTGGATCGCCCAGGTCTCCTGCATGTCGCGGTCGAGGCCGTCGTGGACCGGCCACTCCTCGCCCGAGCGCAGGTCCCGCAGGTGGAGGACGCTCTTGCCGCGCACCCGGCGGACGAAGGCGAGCAGCTTGCCGTCGGGCGACGGGGTGGGGCGGATGGCGCCGCCCGGGCCGCTGACGTAGGCCTCGATCTCGCCGGTCTCGCGGTCGAGCCGCTGGATGACGTAGATCTGGCCGTTCGGGTCCTTGTTGTACTCGAAGAGCGGGCCGGGCGTGGTGTCCTGGCTGTAGTAGAGGTAGCGCCCGTCGGGAGAGAAGGTCGGCTCGCCGGCGTCCTTCTGGTCGTTGGGCTTCTTGGTGAGCTGCAGGCCCTCGCCGCCGCTGCGGTGATAGAGCCACATCTCGCCGGCGCCGAGGGAGCGGGTGGCGGTGAAGTGCTTGCGCGCCACCAGGAACTCGCCGTCCGGCGTCCAGTCGGGGCTGTTGAGCAGCCGGAAGCTCTCCTGGGTCACCTGGCGCGGCTTGCCGCCGTCGCGGTCCATCACCCAGACGTTGTCACCGCCCCCCTGGTCGCTGGTGAAGGCGATGTGCCGGCCGTCGGGGCTGTAGCGCGGCTGCATCTGCCAGGCCACGTCATGGGTGAGGGCCCGGGCCTCGCCGCCGCCGATGGGGATGGTGTAAAGGTCGCCGAGCAGGTCGAAGACGATCTCCTTGCCGTCGGGGCTGACGTCGAGGCTCATCCAGGTCCCCTCGTCGACGTCGATCGTCACTTCAGAGGAAGGGCCGGGGGGATTGTTGACGTCCCACTTGTCTTTCTTCTCCTCCTTCCCCTGCTCGGCGCTCGTTCCAGCCGTGGCCGCGGGCTGAGGGGTAGGAGCCGGCGGCGGCGCCGCGGCGACCGGGGCGGGCGCGGGCGGCTTCTCCTCTTCTTCCGGCGGGTGTGCCGCCGCCAACCCCGGCAGCAGCAGGAGGGACAGTAGAAGACCGGTCAGAACGGAATCGCGTTTCATCAAGCTCTTTCCTCGTCAGGTCGATGGGCCTGAAGAGTAACAGCATCGCGGGGAGCCGGGATTCCGGGAGGGGGACGAGCACACCGGGCCGGGGGATCGTCCGCCGGCCCGGTCGGGCAGAGGGCCTCAGGAGACGGCCGTCAGGAGCACGACCAGCCCCTGTTCGCCGCCATCGAGCCTGGAGGTGCCGACCACTATAGTCTCCCCCACCTCCAGGCCGAAGGAGGTCTGGATCAGCCGCCGCGGCGCGCGTCTCTTGCCCTCGGCGGCGAGGATGTTCTCGGGGTCCTCCCTCACGTCGAAGCTTTCGAC
>DASPJI010000214.1:0-13134 GCA_035628695.1 Thermoanaerobaculia bacterium
GAGCGGGTGACGGAGAAGCTTCGCCGCGAGCCGGTCGAGGATTTCCGGGCCGACTTCGAGGACGGCTACGGCAACCGCCCGGACGCGGAGGAGGACGGGCACGCCGGGACGGCCGCCCGCGAGGCGGCCGCGGGGCTCGCCGCGGGGACGCTGCCGCCGTTCATCGGCATCCGCATCAAGCCGTTCAATGAGGAGCTGCGCGAGCGGTCCCTGCGCACCCTGGACCTGTTCCTGACCACGCTCGTCCGCGAGACCGGAGGGCGGCTGCCGGAGAATTTCGTCGTCACCCTGCCGAAGGTGACGATCCCGGAGCAGGTGACCGCGCTCGCCGACCTCTTCGATCTCCTGGAGCCGGCACTGGGCCTGCCGGCCGGATCGTTGCGGCTCGAAATCATGATCGAAGCACCGCAGGCGATCCTCGACAGCGAGGGGAGATCCCCCCTGCCGCGCCTCGCCGAAGCCGCGCGCGGCCGGTGCGTCGCCGCCCATTTCGGCACCTACGACTACACCGCCTCGTGCAACATCACGGCGGAGCACCAGTCGATGACCCACCCGGTCTGCGACTTCGCCAAGCACATGATGCAGGTCGCCTTCGCCGGCACCGGCCTGTGGATCTCGGACGGCGCGACCAACGTCCTGCCGGTCCCGCCGCACCGGCCGCAGGGTGCCGCCAAGGACGGCCCGCCGCTCACCCAGGCACAGATCGACGAGAACCGGTCCGTGGTCCACCGCGCCTGGAGGCTGCACGCCGCGCACGTCCGGCACTCGCTCGTGGGCGGCTTCTATCAGGGTTGGGACCTTCACCCCGCGCAGCTCGTCACCCGCTATGCCGCGCTGTATTCGTTCTTCCTGGAAGGGCTCGACGCGGCCTCCGATCGTCTCCGCAACTTCGTGCAGAAGGCCGCGCAGGCGACGCTGGTGGGCGAGGTCTTCGACGACGCGGCCACCGGCCAGGGGCTCCTCAACTATTTCCTCCGTGCGGTCAACTGCGGTGCGATCACCGAGGAGGAGGCGCTGGAGCGATCAGGTTTGACCCTGGAAGAGCTGCGAGGGCGTTCGTTCGTCAAGATCCTGCAGAACCGGCGGGGCTGAGACCCTGAGACCGGTCAGCCCCGCCGCAGCGTCGCCTCGATCAGGCCGTAGGGCTCGGCGGTGGCGACGAAGATCTCGTTGCGGTTTTCCAGGCCGAGGGGCGTGAGGTCCACCGGCAGGTGGTGCAGGTTGGGCATGGCGATGTGGATCTCTTCGATGTCCACGGTCTCGAGGACGGCCTCGCCCATCGCATAGAGCGTGTGCTGGACCGACAGGCTGTCGTGCGCCGCGAACGACTCGAGGAGCACGCGCCGTACCTCCTGCCAGAGCCGGCCAAAGGCGACGTAGGGACGCGAATAGCGCCAGGTGGCCCGCACCGCCGTCGCGAGGAGCCGGTCCGAGGTCTCGCGCAAGGTGGTGTAGCGGTCGCGCGGGAAACCTTCGAAAGCCGATTTCGCGGTCTTCATCACCACCAGGCCTTCGAGGCCGGCCAGCACCCGTGCTCCATGCCGGTCCCGCGTCACCACGGCCGTGCGCCGCTCGGAGCCTGCTTTGCGGAAGCCATGCGGATGCGGCGTTCCCCCGGCCTCGATGGGCTCCCATAGGTGCTCGTCGAGCTCCACCCGGACGGCCGACGCCCGCGGGCTGCTCTCCAGCAAGTGATCGGTCAGCGCCAGGCCGAAGTCTTCGATGTCCTCGAAGGGGTGCTGGGCGGCCAGGGCGTAGACGGTGTTCTTCATCGTGTCCGTGGGGAGGACCTCCCGGTTGTCGCCCTCGGTATAGGCGGCCGTGAAATCCCCTTCGAACCGGATGGCGGCCGTGACGTCCTTGAGAACGTGCCGCTCCGCGCCGCGCCGGACCGTCACCAGCCGTACTGACTGCTTGCCATAACTGTTGTCGACGAGCGTGACGGGCATGAATCAGCTCCCCCGGTAGGTCGAATATCCGTATGGGCTCAGCAGGAGCGGCACGTGATAGTGCTGGGCCGCGTCCCGCACGTGGAAGACGATCGAGGCCTCGGGATAGAAACCTTCGATCCCCTGCGCCTGGAAATAGGTTTCGATCGCGAACGTGAGCCGGTAGGTGCCGGCGGAGAGCTCCGAGCCCGCGGGCAGGAGCTGCCGGGCACGGCCGTCGGCGTCTGTCTCGGCGCGCCCGACCTCGCGCCAGCCGGGTTCTGACAGGACTGCGAGCAGGACCGGCACGCCGCTCGCCGGCCGGCCGCGCGAGGTGTCCAGAACATGGGTGGTGATGCCGCTCATCGTTTCACCATTTTTTTGAGCCGGAGATTGGTGATCTTCCTCTGCTCCTCGGCGGCGACCCGCAACTCGGTCTCGGGATCGTTGTCGAACCGCTCACGCAGGATGTCGAGCATCTGCTTGGCGCCCTTGCCGGTGGCGCAGACGATGAAGATGTAGCCGAATTTCTTGCGATAGGCGAGATTGCCCCGGGCGAGCTTGTCCAGGATCTCGGGCGCCACGCCGCGGGTCCCCTTCTGTTCGCCAACCGACCACTGGCGGGCCTGCTCGCCTCCGGCCGCGACGGGCTTCTCGGGCACCTTCTCGCCGATCTGCGGATGGGCCGCGAAGGCCTCCAGCCAGTCCTCGCGGCCGAGGCTCCACCAGATGTGATCGGAATTCACCAGGATGTCGTCGATGCCCCAGAACGGCCGGCTCATGGCCATCCGGCGCGCCCAGGCCCGCGAGCCGCAGCACGACAGGAACGCGGCTTCGACCTGGTCCTCCGGCAACAGATTCAATCGCTCCAGATTCACCGCGCGCTTTCCTCCGGGTTCGCCGAGTCCACGGGACGTCCGAAGAGCCGCAGGCGGGCCACGCCGCCGTCGGGATGGATGTTGAGGCGCGCGTGAGTGAACGGTCCCGTTTCGATCACATCGTCGAACCGGTGCAGGGTGTGGGGGCGCAGCGGCGTGCGCGGCAGGACCTCGCGCCAATCCGCCCCGGCTTGCGGCAGGAGGTCCGCCGTGTCGCAGACCTCGATCGAGCAGGAGCCGGGCGCGTTGCCCTTGAAATGGGACGTATCCACTTCGATCCGGTGGACCGCGCCGCGGGTCCCGAGCTTCACGAGGGCCCAATCGTGCCCCGGCCCCCGACGGCGCCGCGTCTCCCAGCCGTCGTGCATGCCGTGCGGCGGCCCGGGCACGATCAGGCTGTGCCGCGAGCCGAAGAACATGTCGCTCGCCGCGATCACCAGGCCGCCGTTCTCCACCGACGCCAGATCGACCTCGACCCCGAAGCGGGCGAGCCGCGCCCAGTCGGGCACCACCTCGCCATGCACCCGCAGGCGGGCGACGCCGCCGTCCGGATAGATGCGGAAGCGGAGATGGGTGACCCGGCCGGCGTCGCGCTCGATGGGGAAGGGATTCTTCGCGTTGCCCTGGAGGGTCACGCGGGGGAGCACCTCGGTCCACACCACGTCGTCCCGCGACAGCTCCTCGGGCGTCGGATGGCCCGCTGCCGAGCAGGTTTCGAGCGAGCAGGCCTCCGGGTAGTTGCCCCTGAAGTGGCTGGTGTCGACGATCACGCCCCGCAGCACTCCCGGCAGTCCGAGGCGGACGAGGCACCAGTCGTGACCCGGTTCCCGGCGGCGGCGGGTCTCCCAGCCGTCCATCCATTTGCCCACATCGGTGTACTTGCCCTCGATCCAGACCGCCTCGCCCGCCTTGAGGAGGTTCTCCTTGGGCGCGAAGAACTCGTCGTTCGCCGCCAGGACCGCTCCGCCCAGCCGCTCGGCCGCGAGGTCCACCAGCTCGGTGAAATCGGTCATCCATGGCTCCTTGTGAGCAACGTTCCAGAAGCGCGGCCGGTCTCGAGATCCCCGAAGACCGTCTCACCCCGCAGCAGCGTGCGGCGGACTGCTCCGTAAAGGGTCCGTCCCGCATAGGGGGTGACCGCGTGACGATGCCTGAGGCGCGCCGGGTCCACCGTGAAGCTCGCCTCCGGATCCCATACCACCAGGTCGGCATCGTATCCCGGAGCAATGCTCCCCTTCCTCCCGGAGAGGCCGGCCAGCCGCGCCGGAGCGGCGCACAGCCACTCCGCGATGTCGGCGACTGTGAAGCCGCGCTCCCGGGCTCCGGTCCAGACTGCCGGCAGCGCCACCTGGAGCGAAGCGACTCCACCCCAGGCGTGCAGGAAGTCGCCGGTCTCGATCCGCTTCATCTCCGGCGGGCAGGGGGAGTGATCCGACGCCACCATATCGATCACATTCTTTCGCAGAGCCTCCCACAACCGCTCCCGGTTCTCGCGCGACCGGAGCGGCGGCGCACATTTGAAGGCGACGCCGCCGTCGGGGATCTCCTCGGCGTCGAAGGTCAGGTAGTGCGGGCAGGTCTCGGCCGTGATCGGGAGCCCCTCCTCGCGGGCGGCCCGCAGCAACGGCAGCACCGCCGCCGAGGCGACGTGGACGATGTGGATCCGGCAGCCCGTCTCACGGCAGAGCCGGATCATCAGCTCGACCGCCTCCACCTCCGCCGCGTCCGGCCGGGACCGCAAGTAGCGCTCGTACTGCCGCAGCTCCTCCAGGCCCGCGGCTCCCCAGACTCCGGCCGCCGCCTCGATCGGTCCCGGCAGCTCGGCATGGACGAGAAGGACGGCCCCGTGCCGGGCGAGCACCGGCATGGCCTGCCGGAGGTCGGTCTCCCCCACATGCTCGAACTCATCGACGCCGGAGGGGACCAGGAAACATTTGAACCCGAGAGCCCCGTCTTCGAGGAGCCCTTCCAGGTCCCTCGTGTTGCCGGGCACCACGCCGCCCCAGAACCCCGCATCGACCGCGCACTGTCCCGCCGCGGCCGCCCTCTTGATCCGCAGGGCCTCGCGGGTGGTCGTGGCCGGGATGCTGTTGAGCGGCATGTCGACCAGAGTAGTGATCCCGCCGGCCGCCGCCGCCCGCGTCGCCGTCCGGAACCCCTCCCACTCGGTCCGCCCCGGCTCATTGATATGAACGTGGCTGTCGACGATCCCCGGCATCACGACCTGCTCACCGCAACGCAGGAGCGGCCAGCCGGCCGGGACGTCAGCTTGCCCAGCCACCTTCAGGATCTTGCCGTCGGAGACATGGACCGTGGCCGGGCGCACCCCCTCCGGGGTCACCACCCGTTCGCTCTGGAGGACGAGGCCCGGTTCCATGGCCGGGACAGTACGCCGTACCCGCCACCCTCTGTCAACTCCGGAGACGTTGTCGAATCGGCGCGGGCGGCACGAGGAGTGCGGAGACGTTGTAGGATCACACGCAGGTGATGATGCCCACCGAAAACTCCGCGGCTCCGGCCAAGCCGTCTCGCCCCCTGCTGCTGCGCGGCGGCACGATCCTGACCATGGATGCCGGCGCCACCGTGCACCGGAGCGGCGACATCCTCATCCGTCGCGGCCGGATCGCGTTCGTCGGCCGTCCGGTCCCGCCGCCGGAGACGCGGATCCTCGATATCTCCGGCTGTATCGTCCTGCCCGGGCTCATCCAGGGGCACATCCACCTGGGGCAGACCTTCTTCCGCGGCCTCGCGGAGCAGCGGCGCCTCCTCGAATGGCTGCGCGAGCGCATCTGGCCGCTCGAAGCCGCCCACGACGACGAGAGCGCCTACTGGTGCGGCCTGCTCGGCGCGGCCGAGTGCCTGCTCGGCGGCACCACCACGATCCAGGATATCGGGATCGGACCGGGTATCCGCGGCCTGTTGCGGGCGATCACCGAGTCGGGCCTGCGCGCCTTCGCGGGCCTCTGCCTGATGGACTCCGGCGAGGGGCTCCCCGACGCCCTGCGGCAGACGACCGACCGGGCCCTCGCCGAAACCGAGGAGCTGGGCAACGCGTTCGACGGCTCGGCCGGCGACCGGCTGCGCTACGTCCTCAACCCGCGTTTCATCCTCTCCTGCTCGGACGCGCTCTGGGACGGCGTCCGCGATCTCTCGCTGCGCCGCGGCTGGCCGGTCCACACCCACGCGCTGGAGCAGAAGGAGGAGACCCGCGCGGTACGCGAGATGAAGGACGGGCGGGACGAGATCGAATATTTCGCCGACCGGGGATTGCTCAGCACCGACCTGCGCCTCGCGCACGGCGTCTGGCTGACCAAGAGCCATCTCTCCTGGATGCGGGACCGCCGCGTCAGCGTCGTCCACTGCCCGAGCTCGAACCTGAAGCTCGGCTCCGGGATCGCCGACCTCATCGCCATGCGCCGCTTCGGCGTGCCGGCCGGCCTCGGCTGCGACGGCGCCGCCTGCAGCAATCATCTGGACAGCTTCGAGGAGCTGCGCCTCGCGGCCCTCCTGCAGAAAGTGAAGAACGGTCCCGAGTCTTTTACCGGTCTCGACGCGCTGCGTCTGGCGACGAGCGAGGGGGCGCGCGCCCTCGGCCTCCAGGAACAGACCGGCAGCCTGGAGCCGGGCAAGTTCGCCGACCTGGTCATCCTCGCTCCGGACCGCCCCGAGCTCTGGGCCGCCCCGCAGGCCGACCCACACGATCTCGTCGCCTTCGGAGCCTCCCGCGCCGCCGTCCGCCACGTCTTCGTGGAAGGCCGCATGCTGGTTCGCTACGGCCAGCTCACCCGCCTCGATCTGCCGCAGATTGTCCGGGAATCGAACCGTTGCCTGGCGGAGCTGATCAAGCGGTCGGGGGTGAAGCTGTAGCGGCCCCTCAGGCCGGTACCGCGACGACCCCCTCGATCTCCTGGAGCTCCTCGTCGGTGAGCCGCCGGCGCGCGGCTCCGGCGTTCGCCCGGACCTGCTCCGGCGAGGTCGCGCCCGCGATGACGGAGACGACGACCGGCTTGGCCAACAGCCAGCCGAAGGCGATCTCGAGCAAGGTCCGCTCCCGCGCTTCGCCGATCTCGGCGAGCCGCTCGACGTAGGTCAGGTTCTTGTCGTTGAGCAGCTTGCCGAAACGCTCGCTCGACGAGAGGCGGGTTCCCTGGGGCACCGGCCGGCCTCTCCGGTACTTGCCGGTGAGCAGACCGCTGGCGAGCGGGAAGTAGGGGATGAAGCCGATCCTCAAGCGCTCGCATTCGGCGAGGACGCCGCGCTCCGGCTCGCGATGGAGGAGGCTGTACTCGTTCTGCACGCTGACGAAGCGCGTGGTGCCGGTGCGGTCCGCCACCTCCTCGGACAGCCGGAGCTGCTCGGCCGTGAAGTTGGAGCAGCCGATCTCGCGCACCTTGCCGGCCGCCACCAGCTCGTTGAGTGCGCCCATGGTCTCCTCCAGGGGGACCTCGGGGTCGGGCTCGTGGAGCTGGTAGAGGTCGATGACGTCGGTGCCGAGCCGGCGCAGGCTGTCCTCGACCGCCTGCCGGATGTAGGCCGGTTTGGCACCCTTCCGGTGCTCGTCCATCACCATGCCGAACTTGCTGGCCACCACCACGCCGGCCCGCCGGGGCCCGAGGGCGCGGCCGAGGTACTCCTCGCTCAGCCCCTTGCCGTAGATGTCGGCGGTGTCGAAGAAGTTGATCCCGGAGTCCAGCGCCGCGTGCACGACCTCCGCAGTGGCCGCCGCGTCGAGGCGTGTCCCGAAGTTGTTGCAGCCCAGCCCCACCGTGGAGACTGTGAGTGACCCGATCCGTTTGCTGTCCATGCTTCTCTCCCCTTCCCGGTCAGAGTGTCCAAGAAAGCTTGCAGCAAGAGGGGTGCCCGTTCGCACGGGCACCCCGGATCGCGTCCTTTTTCAGTAGGCCCGGGTCGAGTCGATCCGCGCGCCGCCGTCGACGCAGGTGCCGCCCCCGCTGAGGGGGACGCAGACCTTGACGGTGCCGGAGCAGGTGCCGCCCTGGGTATCGGTGGCGGTGTAGCGCAGGTGATAGACGCGGCCGTCCCCTCCCGGGATACGGGACGCGCGCAGACGGGCGGTCGGGGTGCCCACTCCGCCGGCGTCGGGCGTGCCGGGGGAGGTGAGGAACTCGTCCTGGAAGATGGAGGTCAAGGTGATGGTAACGCGGTCGCCGTCCGGGTCGGTGACGCCGCGGATGGAGACGTTGACGAACCGTCCGTCGGCCGGCGAGAGCGTAGCAGGGCTCGCCGCGGCGGCGGAGCAGTCCGGCGTGTTGTTGAGTGTCAGCTTCGCCGCGAAGGCGTCGCCGTTGCCCCCGTAGGCCGGCTGCCAGGCGTTGGCCAGCGGCAGGCTGTCGTCGGTCACGCCGGTCAGGGAGACGCCGGAGGAGTCCACGGCGACGCCGTGGATCCTGGAGTTGCCGAGGCAGGCGGCGTCCAACACCCGTGAGGCCGTGGCGTCGAGCTTCGCCACGAACATGCCGCCGCACGAAGGATCGAGCGGCTCCGGAAGGGGAAAGCCGTCCTCCGGGCTGCTGCTGACGGCCAGGAGGATGCTCGAGGCGTCCAGGGCCAGAGCCGTCACGGAGTCGTTGGAGCTTCCTCCCAGATAGGTGGAGGAGATGAGGGAGCCCCAGGGCCTCAGCCGCACCAGGAACAGGTCCTGTTCGCCTTGGTGCTCGGCCTGGATGGCGTTCAGGGTCCGGAAGTCGGAATAGTTGGTGGTGCCGGCGACGACCAGCGAGCCGTCCGGCGCGACCTCGATCTGATCCCCGAATTCATCGCCGATCCCGCCCAGATAGGTCGACCACAGGATGGCGCCGGCCGGATCCAGCTTGGTCACGAAAGCGTTGTAACCGCCCGGGGCGGCCGGCTGGATCGACCTGGGGAGGTTGTCCGAGATGGTGATGCCGGTGACGTATGCGTTGCCCGAGGCGTCCACGGCGACGTCCTCGCCGTGCTCGGAATAGTTGCCGTCGATCTCGGCCCAGTAGCTCGTCGCCCCGCTGGCGTCGAGCTTCCAGACGTACGCATAGTCGCGATAGTCATAGTTCTCGTCGGGGTTGGTGCTGCGGCCGGTGACGTAGACGTTGCCCTGGGAGTCCACGGTCATGCCTCCGGCGCTCAGCCGGCCGTAGGTCTCACGCCTCCAGGCGACGGCTCCCCAGGGCTCCAGCTTGACGACGACGATGTACGACTCGCCCCCCGCAAAGGCCTCGCCCGCCACATAGGCGCTACCGTCGGCGGTCACGCCGATGCCGACTACGGCCTCGTTGCCCCCGCCCAGGGGCAGGTACCGCGAGTAGATGGGAGTCCCGGAGGAGCTCAGGGCGGTGACGAAGGCGTCGTTGTTGATCTCATCCGGCTTGCTGGAGCTCACCATGAAGACCGGGTAGTTCGCCGAGTAGGTGGTGCCCGCAACGTAGGTGTTCCCCCCCTGCACCGCGACGGCGTCTCCGATGTCCTGGCGGCTCCCTCCTAGATAGGTCGAGAAGAGGGGGGTGGAATCGGCAAGGGCCGGCGTAGCCGCCATCAGGATGGTGAGCGCGCCGAGCAGCGCGCGGTGCCAGGTTGGTGCGAAGTGATCCATCGTGCTTCTCATGATGACCCTCCATGGAATGAGCTGTGCTGGGAGAGGCATGTCGTCACCTCATCAGTAGGACCGGGTCGAGTCGATCCGCGCGCCGCCGTCGCCGCAGGTGCCACCCTCGGTGATGGGCACGCAGACCTTCACCGTCCCGGAGCAGGTGTCGCCCCAGGTGTCGGTGGCGGTGAAGCGCAGGTGATAGACGCGGCCGTCGCCTCCGGTCAGCCGGGAGGCGCGCAGGCGGGCGGTGGAGGTGCCGATGCCGCTGGCGTCCGGTGTGCCGGGAGAGGTGAGGAACTCGTCCTGGAAGACGGAGGCCACGGCGATGGTGACGGGGTCCCTTTCCGGGTCGGTGACGCCGCGGATCGTGACGGGGAGGAGCTTGCCGTCGGGCGGCCAGAGGGTGGCGAGCGAAGCGAAGGCGCCGCCGCACTGGGGTGGACGGTTGAAGGCGAGCTTCGCCGCGAAGACGTCGTAGAGGTAGCCGCTCTCCTGGCCGGTGACGTAGAGGAGCCGCGGAGAGTTGGCGGCGATGTCGCGCACGGTCTTGCCGGGCAGGCAGGCGGTCTGGAGAACGGCCTGGAGGTTGCGGTCCAGGCTCCCCAGGAGGGGGCCCCTGCAGTCGGGGAGGGCCGGGTCGCGCAGGGGCGAGTCGCCGGCACCGGCAGCACTCGCCAGATAGACGATGCCCGAGCGATCCACCGCCAGGCCGAGGAGCGCGTCGCTGCCGCCGCTCCCGAGATAGGTCGAGGTCATCAGGTAGCCCGTGGGACTGAACCGGCTCAGGAACAGGTCCTGAAATTCCCGGCGGGCCGGCTGCATCGCCTGGCGCGTGGGAAAGTCGGTAGAGGCCGTGTTCCCGGCCAAGTAGACGCTACCGTCCGGCCCGGCCGCGATGCGCTTCACGTCATCCCAGGAGCCACCGCCGAAATAGGTGGAGAAGACGACCGTTCCGGACGGGTCGATCTTCACCACGAACGCGTCCGACGGTCCTTTCAGGGTACCCTGGAAGGGGCGGACCAGGGGGAGCTCGGAGGTCCATACCGTGCCGGTCACCCAGGCGTTGCCCGCAGTATCCACGGCGATCCCCGAGGGCTCGATGCCTCCCCACTCGCCACCGAGGTAGGCGTTGTAAAGGATCTGCCCCTCGGTGTCTACTTTCACGGCCCATGCATCCCGGGCTCCGTAGTCGTTGAATCCCGTGAGATAGGCGTTCCCGTGCGAGTCGACCGCCACCCCCGTGGCCCGGCTGCGGGTATCGCCCTCGGTCTGCGGTCCTGCCCAGTAGACGGGGCTGCCGAGGGGGTCGAGGTGGACGACCCATCCACCCCTGCCGTCGTTGCTGGAGCTGATACCGCTCACATAGACGCCGGAAACGGGGCTGACGGCGACGTCTGTCGCCTCGTCGATGGTGTCGCCTCCAAGGTAGGTGGAGAAGACGACCTCACCGGCGGGATCGAGCTTGGTGACGAAGGCGTCGGCGATGAAGGTGTGAGTGCTCAAGTCGGTGACCGTGGCGGACGAGCCGAACGCCAGAGGCAGGTCGGGCGAGCTCGTTTGGCCGGCGTGGTAGGTGTTGCCGTCCGTGTCCACGTCGACCGCGGCGCTCTCGTCCACGCCGCTGCCGCCGAAGCGGACCGAGTAGAGGACGACCGGGTCGATCACCAGCGGCCGCGCCGGGTCGTGGGCGTCCACGGCGAAGCCCACCTCGCCGCCGGCGAGCAGGCGATAGCGGCTCGCCACCTCGCGGCGGACGCCGCCGGTCTCCTGGTAGGAGAAGGGCCGCAGGAACCGCACCTCCTCGCCGCCGACCGAGGCGACGAGGTCGCCGGACACGTCGATCGCGAGGCGGTCGGCGCCGTCGACGGCGAGACGGATCAGGCCGGGATCGGCGCCCGGTTCCAGGAGGAGGTCGTACTCGAGCCTCCCCTCCCGGCCATAGAAGAGGAGATCGACGCCCGGGTAGACCTCTTCATAGCGCACCTTGCCGTAGTTCGGCACGTCGCGGTACCAGCGGGCGGGGTCCTTCCCCCGCATGTAGTGGCTCCTGCCGCGCAGCGGCGCCTCGCCGGATAGGCCGGGCGCCGGAGACGCCCCCACCCAGCGCAGGCGCAGCGCCCTGCCGGTGCCATCGCGGCCCTGCAGGGCGAGCGTCGCCTCCTGAGGAGTCAGGAACAAAAGGTATCCGTCACCGTGGGACAGGAACTTCACCCGGCCGTCGGTCTGGCCGAGGTTGGGCTCGAAGGCCAGCGTCCGCGCCTCCAGGGTCCCCCCTCCGCCCAGCAGCCATGCCATTGCGAGTGCGGCTCCGACGATTCTCCTTGTCCTGCTTCTCAAGATGTCCTCCTTTGCCGGCCGTCATGGATGGAACCCCATCCCCGTGGGGAATAGGGAAGTACGCATGTAAGTTCGGGAACCATAGGGAAGCGGCGGCAGCCCGCCTCCCGCGAAAGGGTCTCTTCCGAGACTGCGAAGGGCGTCACGCTTCAGTTTTGCTGCAAGAACGGTTCCGGCGGAGGCCGTGGGCGGAGCCTGCTAGAATGCTTTCGGCTATATTGAAGGATGGAGAGTTTTCAATGCCCAGGAAAGCGCGCGTTGCCGTTTTGAAGACCAAGCCCGAGACGGTCCTGGAGGACGTCGGGCGCACCATGGAGCTGGCGGAGGTCAAGAGCCACCTCGCTCCGGGCGCGACCACGATCCTCAAGGACAACATCTCGTGGCATTTCCCGTTCCCCGGGGCGAACACCACCCCCTGGCAGCTCGAGGGGACCATCCTCAAGCTGCGCGAGGACGGCTATACGGACCAGGTCTGCGTCCAGAACAACACGGTGGTCACCGACCCCAAGAAGGGGGAGCGGCTGAACCGTTACCTGCCGGTGCTCGACAAGTACGACGTGCCGGTGCGGTACAACTGCTTCGCCGACGACCTCAAGTGGATCCAGTACCAGCCCAAGGGGAAGATGCTGGTGCTGCCCAAGATCTACCCCGAGGGGATCACCATCCCCGAGTTCTTCCTGGGCAAGAACGTCGTCCACCTGCCGACGGTCAAGTGCCACATCTATACGACCACCACCGGCGCGATGAAGAACGCCTTCGGCGGCCTGCTCAACACCAAGCGCCACTACACCCACTCCTACATCCACGAGACGCTGGTCGACCTGCTGACCATCCAGAAGGAGATCCACTCCGGCCTCTTCGCGGTGATGGACGGCACGACCTGCGGCAACGGCCCCGGGCCGCGCACCATGATCCCGGTGGAGAAGGACGTCCTCCTCGCCTCGGGCGACCAGGTGGCGATCGATGCCGTGGCCGCCAAGATGATGGGCTTCGACCCGATGACGATCCCCTACATCCGGCTGGCGCACGACGCCGGGCTGGGGATCGGCGACCCGCGCGACATCGAGATCGTGGGCGAGGACGTCTCGAAGTGGAACTTCCGTTTCTCGGTGGGGGACAACGCGGTCTCCCGCTTCGGCGACCTGGTCTGGTTCGGCCCGTTCAAGGGCCTCCAGAAGCTGCTCTTCCGGACGCCGCTCGTCTACTTCTTCGTCTTCGGCTCGTACTTCTACCACGACTTCGCCTGGTACCCGACCGTGGGCAAGAAGCGCATGGAGCAGTACGCCAAGACCAGCAAGTGGATGCGCCTGTTCGAGACCTACCCCGAGGGGAGCGAGAGCCAGCAGGAGGCCGCGGCCTGATCCGGACCCCGGCGGCCGCGTGCCGGTGATCCCGCTCGGGACCCGGC
>DASPJI010000215.1:0-2165 GCA_035628695.1 Thermoanaerobaculia bacterium
ACCGTGAAGATGTCCTCGACGATCAGCCAGCCGATCGCGATGCGGCCGTTGACCGTATCGAGGATCCCGCGGCTCTCCAACGCGCGGAGCAGCACGACCGTGCTCGCCACCGAGAGGCAGAGGCCGAAGGCGATGCCCGCCGGCAGGCTCCAGCCCCAGAGCGTCGCGACGCCCGCGCCGAGCGCCGTGGCGACGGCGCTCTGGACGATCGCGCCGGGCAGCGCGATCTTTCGGACCTCCAGCAGGTCGGAGAACGAGAAGTGCAGCCCAACGCCGAACATGAGGAGCATGACCCCGATTTCGGCGAGCTGGCTGGCGAGCCCGACATCGGCGACGAAGCCCGGCGTCGCCGGACCGATGACGATGCCGGCGACGAGGTAGCCGACGATCGCCGGCACTTTCAGGCGGACGGCGATGAAGCCCAGGATCAGGGCGAGCCCGAGGCCGGCGGCGATGGTGGTGATCAGGGGAACGCTATGCGGCATGCAGCTCCTTGTGGGAGAACGGCGGGTTGGGCGTGGGCGCCGAGCCCGGCTCGGCCTCGTTCCTGGCCGGCCGATTCTATACGCCGGGGAGGCCGGTCGTTCTGATTAGCGGGTCAGGCTCAGGATTGCGGAGTGCGTGCATCAGACCTGAACCGGGACCGGCGTGAACCGGTATGATCCCGGCCATGAGGCGTGCCGACGTCAACGAGAGGGACTCGACCGAGCCGATGGGCTTCGAGGAGATCTATGCGGAGCTTCCTCTCCTCCACCCGACTCCTCGCTCCTGGGCGGAGCTCGCGGCGGCGCGGCTGCCCGAGTTCCTGGCCGATCACGCGGTCTGCGAGCAGCAGGTCGCCATGTATGCCCTGTCCCTCGCCGGCTACTATCCCGACGACGCCGAGCTCGTCGAGCGCGCGGCGGCTCTCGCGGCCGAGGAGGTGCAGCATTTCCGGCGGGTGGTGGCGATCCTGAGGAAGCGGGACTGGCCGCTCGGCGGGCGCCGAAGGAACCCCTGGGCGCAGAGCCTGCGGGCACGGATCGCTCTCGGCCGCGAGCCCTGGACCAAGGTCGACCGTCTGCTGTTCGGCGCCATGATCGAGGCGCGGAGCTGCGAGCGGTTCACCCGTCTCCTCGAGATTATCGACGACCCGGAGGTCGCTCACCTTCTCGCGGACCTGGGCCCTGCAGAGCGCCGCCACTGGCAGCTCTTCTACCATCTCGCCAGCCGTAGCACCGACGAGAAAGCCCTGGAAGCGCGCTTCCAGGGCTGGAAAGAGTTCGAAGCCGGCCTCGCCCGAGGGCTCGGCACCTCTCCCGCCGTTCACGGCTGAGGAGAGGTGCCGGACCTGTCCCCGGATCAGGGCCTGCTGGCCGGATCCGCCGGATCAGTACGAGCGAAGCGCTCGTCGCCGTCCCAGACACCGTCTCCGTCACGGTCCACGCCGACGCGCTTCCCGGAGCCGGGCGGCACGCAGGTGTACGTCACGGGCCGGCCCAGATCCGTAGCCAGAGATCGCAGCACCGCGGCGGGGATGGGCGGCAGCCCACGCCGGTCACTCTCGAACAGGCCCGCCCCCTTGTAAAGGAAGCCCGCCTCTTCGCCGAAGACCGTGGCCTTGGCGACGAGATCGCACTCCCCCGCCTCCGCCCGCTGGCGCAGGAGGTTGATGCGCGAGCCCACCGCCGCGGAGCTGGCGGCGGTCTGGGTGATCTGCTGGCCCACGACGGGCGCCAGGTTGGTGGGGAACGCCAGGATGAACGCCTCGAGCTGACGCCGCTGGACCTCCCCCTCCGGCCCTATCAGAATGCCATTGTTGCCGGGCCCGACGAATTCCTCCGCGAAGCTGAGCCCATGGGTGAACCGGAACACTGTGTCGACGCTCCCGTCGTGGAGGAACCCGAAGCCGCGCACCTGATCCCCCTTGAAACCGTTGTCGCCGCCGAGGAAGCCGGGGTTCACGGGGTTCCCGAACATTCCCACCTTTTGATACAGGTTCCGCAGGTGGGGGGTCTTCAAGAGCTGCGGATTGAAGTCGAAGCCCGACTGGCCCGACGTGCCGAAAAAGCCGGGTTTCGCGGTGCCGGGGTTGGCGTTCGGATCGATCGTGTGACAACTGCTGCACGCGAGCACGGCGCCGTTGAGCTCCGGAGCCGACGGAATGCCGCAGTTGATGGTGTCGA
>DASPJI010000216.1:0-6254 GCA_035628695.1 Thermoanaerobaculia bacterium
CTCCTGATGCTGGGACCGGCACGCTATGAGCTGCTCCTCTCCCTGCCCGCTCTCTGCACCGATGGGGCGGGTCTCTGCCTGCTGGTATCCGAGATCGGGCGCTGCTATGCCGCGGTGCTGGCGGGACGATCGCCTGGTGGCGAGCCGACCCAATACGCCGACGCCTCGGAATGGCAGAACGAGGTGCTCGAGGCGGAGGATACCGAGGAGGGGCGACGGTTCTGGCAGGCCCGCGACGTCTTCGAGGGAGCGGATCTACGGCTTCCCTTCGAGGTGGAGATCGAGGCGTCTGCCCCTTTTCGGCCGGAGAGCGTCTCTCGTGTCCTCGATCCGGAGGTCGCCGAGGCCGCCCGGGAGCTCGCCCGGAGGTCCGGGTTGCCCCTGGCGACGGTCCTGCTCGGTGCCTGGCACCTGCTGCTGCAGCGGCTATCCGGCGAGCCGGAGGTCGGCATCGGTGTCGCCTTCGATGGACGGAAGTTCGAGGAGCTGCGGGAGGCTCTGGGGCTCTTCGCGCGCTACCTCCCGCTGCGGGCGCCGGTCGGCGACGGCTTCGAGGATCTGCTCGGCAGGCTCGCCCGCTCGGCCGCGGAGCTCGGCAAACGGCAGGAGTACTTCAGTTGGGAGATCTTGGGAGAGACGCCGGTCCGGCCGCTGTTCCCCGCCTGGGTTTTCGACCTCCAGGAGCTGGGCACCGAGAGTCCCGTCCCCGGCCTGGTGCTCGCCATCGACCGCTGGAGCGTCCACGTCGATCGTTTCCGTCTGAAGCTTTCCTGCCTCCACATCGCGGACCGGCTCGTGGCGGAGCTCTGGTATGACCCCGCGGCCCTGCGTCGGACCGATGTCGAGCGGCTCGCCGGCTGGTACGAGGCGCTGCTTCGCCGCGCCTTGGAGAGCCCCCTGGCTCCTCTGGCCAACCTCGAGCTCTTGACCGAAGAGGAGCGGCGCCGGGTCGTCGAGGACTTCAACCGCAGCACCGCCGATCTCGGGCCACCCCGCACGCTCTCTTCGCTTTTCGAGGAGCAGGCCGGGCGCTCGCCGGCGGACGTCGCCCTCGTCTTCCGGAGTCGGACGATGTCCTACGGCGAGTTGGACGACCTGTCCAACCGCTTGGCCCATCGCCTCCGGCGGCTGGGTGTCGGGCCCGAGGTGCGGGTGGCCCTCTGCATCGAGCGCTCACCCGAGTTGGTGGCCGGCATTCTGGGCATCATCAAGGCCGGCGGCGCCTATGTTCCTCTGGATCCGGCCTATCCGCGAGATCGCCTGGCTCTGATGCTCGCCGACTCGCGGGCGGAGGTCCTGGTCACCCGGGAAACGCTCCTCGAAGCTCTCCCGGTCACCGAGGCACGCATCCTCTGCGTGGACCGGGATCGCGAGTCGATCGACCTCGAGAGCCCGCTCTCCCTCGCGGACGGCGCAGTGCCGGAAAACCTGGCCTATGTCATCTATACCTCCGGCTCCACCGGTCGTCCCAAGGGCGTGATGGTGTCCCACCGGGCGATCCTGAACCGCCTGCTCTGGACGCTGAGCGTCTTCCCCATGGGCTCCGGCGACGTCCTCCTCCAGAAGACGGCGTACAGCTTCGATGCCTCGATCTGGGAGATCTTCGCGCCCCTATTCGTCGGTGCGCGGCTGGTGCTGGCCGAGCCCGGAGGGCAGCAGGACAGCGCCTACCTCCTGGAGGCCATCTCCCAGGAGGGGGTTACCGTTATTCAGCTCGTACCCTCCCAACTCGCCGTCTTCCTCGACCAGCGGGCGGTCGGGGAGAAGTGCGGCACCCTTCGGCGGCTCTTCTGCGGTGGCGAGGCCCTCCCGGGTGAGTTGGTGCGACGGGTGCACGAGACCATCCCCGGCGCCGCGCTCTGCAACCTGTACGGGCCTACCGAGGCCGCTATCGACGCTACCTTCCACCCTTGCCCGGTGGGCGGCCCGGAGGGCGCGCTCCCGGTGACGCCCATCGGGCGCCCCCTGGCGAACGTCCAGGTCTACCTGGCGGACGATTGCGGCCTGGTCCCCCCAGGCCTGCCCGGTGAGCTGCTCATCGGCGGCGTCGGCCTCGCCCGCGGCTATCTCGGCCGGCCCGACCTGACCGCCGAGCGCTTCGTCCCCAATCCATGGGGGGCGCCCGGCGAGCGCCTCTACCGGACTGGCGACCGCGCGCGCCATACGCCGGACGGGCTGGTCGAGTTCCTGGGGCGCATGGACGCCCAGGTCAAGATCCGCGGCTTCCGCATCGAGCCCGGAGAGATCGAGGCCGCCCTGCTGCGCCACCCTGGCCTGCGCGAAGCGGCGGTGGTGGCGCGCGAGGACCTGCCGGGCGATCTCCGGCTGGTCGCCTACGCTGTGCCCGCGGGCGGGCTCGCGGACGACCGACGCCTGCACCGTCTGCCGAATGGTCTCGAAGTGGCCTACATCAACCGCAACGAGACCGACGTCGTCTACCGTGAGGTGTTCGAGGACGAGAGCTATCTCGTCCATGGCATTGTCCTCTCCGATGGCGCCTGCATCTTCGACGTGGGAGCCAACATCGGGCTCTTCAGCCTCTGGGTCAAGGACCGGTTCCCCAAGAGCCGGGTCCTCGCCTTCGAGCCGCTCCCGCCCATCTTCGACACTCTGCGTGCCAACGTCGGTCTCTACGGTCTCGACGTGAGGCTGTTCCAACTCGGGCTCTCCGACCGCGGGGGCACCGCCCGGTTCACCTTCTATCCCGGATGGTCGGCCATGTCCGGCCGCTATGCCGACGAGCGCGAGGAGGAGGAGATCACTCGCGCCATCCTCGCCAACCAGGACCTCACCGGCAGCGCCGACGACCTGCTGGCCGGCCGGTTCCGCACCCAAACCTTCGACTGCCGCCTCGCCACGCTCTCGGAGGTGATCCGGGAGCAGGGGATCGAACGAATCGACCTGCTCAAGGTGGATGTCGAGAAGAGCGAGCTGGACGTGCTCCAGGGGCTCCGGGAGGAGGATTGGGGCAAGGTGGGACAGGTCGTCATCGAGGTCCACGACGCGAACGGACGGTTGGGCCAGGTGCGCGATCTACTGGAGAGTCACGGCTTCGCGGTCACCGTCGACCAGGACCCGGTGCTGCACGGCACCGGGATGTACAACGTCTATGCGATTCATCCGGAACGCCGGCCGGATGGCATCGCAGCAACGCGGGGAGCCCGGGACGGCTCCGCTCTCTCCCGCCGGGCCGCTCCCTCCCCTCCTGGGACGCGGGAGCTGCGGGAGTTCCTCGCCGAGCGGTTGCCGGAGCACATGATCCCGTCGTCGTTCGTGCTGCTGCCGGCGCTCCCTCGATTGGCCAACGGCAAGCTCGACCGCCGCGCGCTTCCCCTTCCCTTGCCGGAGATTGCGGGGGAGGGCACGGCCACTCCTCGGACCCCGACCGAGGAGCTCGTGGCGGAGCTGTGGAAAGATCTACTCAAGCTCGACCAGGTGGGGATCGATGACGACTTTTTCGCTATGGGCGGGCACTCCCTGCTGGGCACCCAGCTCATCACCCGCCTGCGCCAGGTGTTCGCCGTCGATCTGCCCCTGCGGGCCCTCTTCCAGGCTCCCACCGTGGCGGGCCTCGCCGAGACCGTGGAGGCGGCGCGCCGCGGTGAAGAGGGTCTCCTGGCGCCGCCGCTGGAGCGCGTGCCACGTGAGGAGGGCGCGGAGCTGCCTCTCTCCTTCGCCCAGCAACGCCTCTGGTTCCTCGACCAGCTCGAGCCGGGGAGCCCCGTCTACAATCTGCCTCTGGCCGTGCGGCTGGCCGGTTGCCTCGACCGGGCGGCGCTCGCGGTCACCTTGCGCGAGGTCGTCCGCCGCCACGAAGCCCTGCGTACCCGCTTCCTGGCAGTGGAGGGGCGGCCGGTCCAGGTGATCGACATGCCGCCGGCTGAGTGGCTCCTGCCCCTGGTCGATCTGCACGGGCTCCCCGCCACTGCCGCGGAGCCCGAGGTGACACGACTAGCTCGCGAGGAGGTAGCCACCCCGTTCGACTTGGAGCGCGGCCGCTTGCTGCGGACGACCCTCGTGCGCCTCGGCGGCGAGGAGCATGCCCTGCTCGCGACCATGCATCACATCGTCTCGGACGGCTGGTCCACAGGCGTCCTGGTGCGCGAGATCGCCGGGCTCTACGCCGCCCTAGTGGCCGGGCGCCCGTCGCCTCTCCCCGAGTTGCCGATCCAGTACGCCGACTTCGCCGCCTGGCAGCGGAGTTGGCTGGCGGGAGAGGTGCTGGAGTCCCAGCTCGACTACTGGCGCCAGCAGCTCGCTGGCAGCCAGCCGGTGCTCGATCTGCCGTTCGACCGGCCACGGCCTCCCGTGCCGAGCTTCCGCGGTGCCCGCCACGCATTCCTGATCCAGGAGCCCGAGGTCCTCGCCCTCCTAGGCCGCCGGGAAGGGGCGACGCTCTTCATGACTTCGATGGCCGTCTTCCAGGCGCTCCTGCACCGCTACAGCGGGCAGGATGACGTGCTGGTGGGGACGCCGGTGGCCAACCGCATGCGCCCCGAGCTGGAGGCGCTGATCGGATTCTTCGTCAATACCCTGGTGCTGCGGGCCGATCTCTCAGGCAACCCCTCCTTCCGGCGACACCTGGCAGCCGTCCGGGAGTCGGCCCTGGGGGCCTGGGACCACCAGGGCGTCCCCTTCGAGAATCTCGTGGACGCCCTCCGGCCGGTGCGCGAGCCGAGTCACAACCCTGTCTTCCAGGTGATGCTCGCCTTGCAGAACGCCCCGGTGGAGGCCCTGGAGCTGCCGGATCTGGAGCTGCGGCCCCAACAGATGGGGGCTTCCACCTCCAAGTTCGATTTGACCCTGGAGCTGACCGAAGTCCCGGGCGGGATCTTCGGCTCCATCGAGTACGACACCCACCTCTTCGACGCCTCCACCATGGCGCGGCTCGCTCGTCACTTTACCCGGCTGATCGAGGAGGTCGGCCGCGATGCCACCCGCGGAATCGATGAGATCGAGATCCTTGACGACGCCGAGCGCCGTCAAGTCCTCCTGGAATGGAACGACACCGAGCGTCCGCTGCCCGATTCCCGTTTGGTCCACGAGATCATCGCCGACCAGGCGGCGGAGAGCCCCAACGCGAAGGCCCTCGTTTGGAGCGGCGGCGCGCTCACCTACGCGGATCTGGTGAGCCTTTCCGGTACTCTGGCCCGCCACCTGCGCGTTATGGGCATCGGACCCGAAGCCCCGGTCGCGGTCTGCGCCGAGCGCTCCCCCGAGCTAATCGTGGCGGCCCTCGCCGTGCTCATAGCGGGGGGCGCCTATCTCCCTCTCGACCCATCCCATCCACCGGAGCGCCTGCGCTACACCCTGGAGGACGCCGGCAACCCGCTCCTCCTCACCCAGACCCGCCTGCTCCCTCTCTTCCCGCAAGAGGCCCGTGTCCTCCCCCTGGACGGACCGGCCGGGGCGGGGGAGGAGAGGGGCGGTGCGCCCGGCGCAGGCGACTGGCAGCGTGGGTGGGTGGGAGGGGGGAGCGCACACGAAGGAGCCGAGCAGGGCGACACCGCCCCTCTCCGGGTGGGTGGGGACCACCTCGCCTACGTCATCTACACCTCGGGCTCCACCGGCCGTCCCAAGGGGACGCTCCTCACGCATCGCGGCTTCCGCAACATGGCCGGCGAGATGGCGAGCGCCCTCGCGCTCGGCCCCGGCGCCCGGCTACTCCAGTTCTCGTCCCCCTCTTTCGACGCCTCGGTCTGCGAGGTCTTCAGCACCCTCACCTCCGGCGCCGAGCTCCACCTGGCAACCCTGGAGGAGATGCTCCCCGGCCCCGACCTGATCCAGCTCCTGCGCGATCGGGGAATCAGCTCCGTCATCCTGCCCCCTTCGGCGTTGCGCATCTCCCCCGTGGAGGCTCTCCCGGCTCTCGGCACCCTGATGGCGGCGGGGGAGGCCTGCGCGCCCGAGTTGGTGACCTCATGGGGGGCCTCCCGCCGGTTCCTCAACGGCTACGGCCCCACCGAGGCCACAGTCTGCGCCTCCATCGGCCTGCCGGAGCGGGGGGACCCGCGTCCGGCCATCGGCCGCAATCTTGCCAACGTCCGCCTGTACGTCCTGAGCGCCGCCGGACAACCGGCCCCCACCGGCGTCGCGGGCGAGCTGTTCATCGCCGGGATGGGACTCGCCCGTGGCTATCTCGGCCGGCCGGAGCTGACGGCGGAGAGGTTCCTCCCCGATCCGTTCTCCACTCTCCCGGGAGGCCGCCTCTACCGTACCGGCGACCAGGTACGGCGGCGGACCGACGGCCAACT
>DASPJI010000217.1:0-6787 GCA_035628695.1 Thermoanaerobaculia bacterium
TGGTCGAGCGGCTGGTGGACGAGGTGGTGGGCATGCCGGGAGGGCTGCCGCTCCTCTCCTACGCCCTGAGCCAGCTCTACTTCGCCTATGTGGACGCCGGACGTGGCGATCGGCTGCTCACCGCCGCCGACCTCGCCGCCATCGGGGGAGACGCTACGGCGTCCGAAGGGCCGGTCGCCGCGGGCGGGATCGTCCGGATCCTGCGCAAGGCGGCGGACGGGGTGGTCCAGGCGCTACCAGACGGCCCCCATCGAGAGACTCTCTGGCGGGTCCTCTTGCGCATGGTGAACCTGGTGGGGGTCCGGCCGACGCGGCGCCGGGTGCCGTCCTGGGAGCTGGTCTATCCAGACCCGGCCGAGAACCGGCGCCGGAAGGCGGTGCTCGCGGAGCTGATCGGCGAAAAGGCGCGCCTGCTGGTGAGCGGGCCCGACCCGGAGGCGGGCAAGGCGATTCGAGTAGCCGAAGAGGAGGAAGAGCCGGACGCGATCATCGAGCCGGCCCATGACGAGCTGCTGGTGGCCTGGCCGGAGCTGGCGCGGCGCATCGAGGCAGCCCGCGTCCTGCTCCCGATCCACCGCCGCCTCGGCGAAGCCGCCGCGGAGTGGTGGGCCGGCGGCTGCCGCACCCGAGACCTCGACCTCCGGCTCCTCGGCCTGGTCGAAACCGGCGACCTGCCACAGGACTGGCTCAACAAGGTCGAAGACAGGTACGTCACCGCCGCCCGCGAGGAACGGCGCTGGCGGACCCGGCGGCGCTGGACCGCCGCTGTGGTCGCCTTCCTCGCGATCTCCGGCGCCGCGCTCTTCTTCTACGACCAGAGCCAGCGCAACGCGCGCTTGAGCTATCAATCCAGGATCCAGGGCCTGGTCAACCAGGCGGGGGCCGATCTCGATGCGGGCCGGACGGCCAGAGGACTGCTCCTGGCCCGCCAGGCCTTCGGCTTTCTAGATCGCAGCAGGGGGCATTGGGCCTCCCGTATGGGCCTCTCCCTTCCCTGGATCTCCTCGCGCGACGAGGTCGACCTCGAAGCCCGTATCGACCAGGTCTTCCGTCGGGTGATGGATGATCTGCCACCGAGCTTCGTGGTGCTGAGGGACCCTTGGAGCTCTGAGCCAGTCGCCTTCCATCCGGGCGGGCGGCTCCTGGTGACCGTTCATCGGTCGACTCCAGTTCTCGTGACCCTGCCGGAGAAGGGGGTCCAGCCGGAGGGGCCGGTCCAGCCGCTGGCCGGCGTGCCGGCCGGGGCTGCGCTCCAGACGATCGCCTTCAGCGCGGACGGGCGCTTTCTGGCGGTGGGCTTCTTCGGTGGTGCTCTTTGCGTCTGGCGACTCGACGGGACGCCGCCGGCGCCCGTGCCGGGAACGCCCGTTTGTGCGGCGGGCCGCGGTGCCGTGACCGGTCTCGCGTTCCGCCCAGGCACTTCGGCTCTCGTCGCGGGGCGCGACGATGGAACGGGTGCCGGGAGCCTCCAGGTCTGGGAAGTCGCTGGCGGTCAGGGGAGACCACCCCGACTGACGCGCGGCTTTGAGCGGCCATTGCCGGAAGGTGTCCAGAGCCTGGCGGTCTCGCCGTCGGGCGATCTATTCCTCTCCCTCAAGAGGACGGCCGGTGTCCTGCGTGGAACGCTGGACCCGCAGGCGGCTCTTGCACCCCTGGAAGCGCCCGCCGATCAGGAGGTCGAGTCGCTCACTCTCGACGACTCCGGACGGCTCTTGGCCGGGCTCGTGACGCCGGGGGGCGAGATCCTGGGGTGGGAGCTTCCTGAGGGGCGGCCGTTCTCGCTGAACCGGCAGGGTACCGCCGGCGCCATGGCCCTAGCGCAGGCCGGCGATCACTTGGTGACGGTGGACAACGACGAACGGCTCAGCCGGATCGGCGGCGAGCTGCCGGCGGAACCGGAAGAGGTCCGTATCCCTTCGCTCTGCGACAGCGGTCCGGTCGAAGTCGCGGTCCCTCGCGGTGGGCAGAGGATCGCGGTCTTCTGCGACGGCGCCCTGAGACTGTGGGAGCCCGGGCCGATGGAGGGGGACGCGAGCCGCGGCATCGGGCGAACGCATGTCTCTGTTTTCGGGATGCCTACGGCCTTCGCGGCTCTGCCGGGGAGCGCCACCCCCTTGGCCATCGCCGACGCCAACGGCGATGTCGAGCTGCACGATCTCAAAACCGGGCAGAAGCTCCACATACCGCACCCCTCCTCGACCGGAATGCTCGGCTTGGACCTCACCCTGTCTCCAGGGCTGGGCTCCTCCTTCGGCGGCTCGGGAATCACCGGTGTTGCCTGGGGCCCGGGGGGCACCGTGCTGCATGTGCTTGCCCAGGATGGCCTCTGGTGGACGTACGACGTGCTGACCAGGACGGTCGGCACACGCCGCTTGGGCGGCCGCGTCTGCGCGGCCGCTGGGAGCGCCGATGGGGTGTGGCTGGCAGTCCTCTTCGACCCGCTCTCGAGTGCCCCGATTCTCGCGCTCTATAAGAGTGACGGAGCTCCCGTGTCTCTGCCACCGCCGCCTTCTGCTCGCGGGGCTTCGTCTCTTTCAGGAGCAGGCCTCCCGGTCTTCCCGATCTCCCGATATACCGTCGCCGGCCGGTGCAAAGCCGGGCTGGCGTTTCATCCGGACCGCACCGAGCTGGCGGTCGGGATCGGGAACGCAGTCAGCCTCTATGACGTGCCGGCAGACGGACGGTGGCGCTCACGGCGGATCGCCGAGACCCGCGGGATGATCTTCGCCGCCGCCTGGAAGGGTGATCTCCTGGCCATCGGAGGCGGAGTTGCGGGGGCCACGTCGGATGGATTCGTCGAGCTGCTCGGCATGGACGGTGGGGTGCGGTACACCTGGACCGTGCCTGGAGCCGCGGTCAGCGGCCTGGCGTTCGAGCCGGGAGGAGGGCGACTCGCCGCCAGTACCGATGGTGGGGGTGTTTACGTCTGGACGGATGGCGCTTCCGGGCCATCCGCGATTCTGGGGAAGTCCGGCGATTTTACCGAGTTCCCGCAGTTCCTCGAGCCCGGCCGGGTCGCCGCGCTCACCTCGGGAGGGGCGTCGGTCTGGTCTCTGGGAACCCGGGAGCTGGCCGACACTTTCTGCGCCACCGCCGCCTCAAATCTGGAGAGCCGGGACTGGGTGAACTACGTGGACGCGGATCTGGGCCGCTACGAGCCGGCTTGTCCCGCTCTCCCCTTCCACCCCAGCCTGCTCGGCCAGGCCGACTCCCTGGCGGCTGCCGGCAGGGGAGAGGAGGCACAGCGGCTCTATCGATGGATCAACGAGCTCGAGCCGGGATCGGTGGTGAACCCGGCCCGGCGGGCGCGTGGCCAGGCGTTGGCCGCCGAGCTCTCCGGCTTCGACGCCATGGACCGGCAAGGTGTTCTTGCCGGATTGCGGCGGGCGGAGGAGCACGAAGAGCTACGCCGGGCGGAGGACCTCCTTCCCCTGCCCAAGGATGCCTTGATCCGGCTCTGCCGGCGGAGCGTGCTTTTCGGCGAGGCCCGGCGAGCTCTCCCTTTCTGCGAAGACGGGGTCAAGCTGCACGGGGACGTTGGCGCCGCCCGCGACAGCCGGGGTCTCGCGCTGGCCGTCCTCGGTCAACTGGTCCGGGCCCGTGAGGATTTCCTCGCGTCGCGGGACTGGCTCGAAGAACCGTCCTGGAGGGAACGGCGGCAGGCCTGGATCGTCGCCCTGGGAGCAGGTCGTAACCCCATCACACCGCAAGTCCTTTGCGATATCGCCCGCGAGGAGCTGAAGGTCGATCCGAGCGCTCCGCCGGCCGCCCCCAACTAGGGGAAATCACTCCTCGCGTCCGTCTATCGGGGCAAGGAGGAAACACGATGCCCGGCAAGCTTTTCCGTTTCTTGATCGCTGCGTCACTCGTCTTCTGCGCCCTCTTCGTGAGCACGGCCGCGGGCTCCGCCCAGACCGGCCTGGTCCGCCCCGGTCCCCACGGCGCTCCCCATGGGGCGCTCTTCCTGTCGTACACGGGCGCCTGTGGCGGCTGGGTCCGGGATGCCGACAACGACGTCTACTGCTGCGATCTCGATGAGCGCCCCACCTGCGACGACGAAGGATCGTGCGAGTGCTCCGACGACGACTACTGCGAGAAGCTGTGCAAGCCGGCGGGGACCTGCGACCAGAGGGGACCTGTGTGTCCTGAAGAGGAGGAGTGAACCCGCACAGTCGCCAGAAACCACCGCGCCTCCCCCGCTCCGAGATCCGGCACATGAACGGCAAGCTCGTCAGATTCCTCCCACTCCTGACTCTCCTGATGGGCTCGCCGGCATGGCCGCAGGCGCCGCTGCAACCCATCCCCCGGTCCGAAGGCCGGTTCTGCAACGCCTGCGTCCGGCCCCAGGTGCCGTTGCGCGTCGAGCTGGTCTGGGACGGCGAGGTGGACCTCGACCTCTGGGTGGCCTGGGACCGCTTCGTCGCCTACTACGATGACAAGACCGGCGGCTCGGCCACCGGCCGCCTCGACTGTGACGTCCAGAAGGGGGGCCGGTACGAAAGCGATCCGGCGTGCCGCGGCGAGACCGAGAACTTCTACGCCACCAGCGCCCCGGCAGCCCCGGGCCGGCTGCTCTACCGGTTCGCCGTCCATCACTACGACGGTGAGGGAGGCGATCCGGTTCCCTGGCGGGCGCGGGTCACTCTCTTCGAGACCCGCCACTTCTTCTGCTCGGGGGTGTTCGACGGCGAGGCCGCCGCGGGAGATGTCGGAATGGCCGACTATTTGAAGGCGGGCTCGCGGAGCGGGCGCCTGCTCGGTTTCTCTCCGGTCTTCGAGATCGTCCTCCCCTCGCCCGGGGCCGGGGCGGTACCAGTGGCGAACTGTGAGGCGACGGTACCGGTAAGTTGGGCCGAGGGGGGACGGCGGTGAGCCGGCCGGGATCTGTCCGGCGGCGCCTCTTCCTGGGGGTGAGCGCCATCGCCATCTCCCTGGCCACCACCGGTCCTCTTACCGCGGGGCAGTGCGTCAAGGCGGAGTTCCTCGACCATCTCGAGACGAGCGGCTTCTCCCTGGAGGCTCTGGATACCATCGAGCGCTTCGCCTTGGAGAAGACCGTCTGCCCGTGGGACGAGGGAAAGGACAGGTTCTGCCCCTCCCCGGGGCGGTACGTCGTCTGGCGGAACAACCTGGAGTCCTACTGGTTCCCGGTGCCGGACGCCCCGTCGGCCGACCGCTACCTCGCGGTGGCACTGCGGATCACCGCCCGGTGGAAGGAGCTCAACCCCGCAGGCCGCTATGACGAGGCCCATGCCTTCTCCCGGGTGGTGCTGCAGGGGAACTGTTTCCCGTTGGGCCTCTCCTCGGGCCGAGGGCTCCTCGACCAGATGGAGGCGCTCAAGCAGCGGCGCGAACAGGCGCTCCAAGACCAGGAGGCGCTGAGGGAGCTCAGTCGCGAGCTGGCGGACGAGATCCGCAAGGGCGAGGGGGTCGACTCCGGTACCCTGCAAGCTCTCCATGAGCGGATCCGCCAGACCGCCGACGGGATCGGGAAGGAGCTCCTCGAGGGCGAGGGGGAGGGACTCGGCGAGCTCGGCGAGACCGTCGCCAACGCCGGGGGAGACGAGGAGCCAGGCGAAAAAGGGGGCAACAGCACCAACGGGGGTGAAGGCGTCCTGCCGGGGAGCGCTCCCGAGTGGCTCCAGCGCGTCGCCAAGGCGGTGGCGCAGTACTTCGGGGTCGACACCGCCCTGGAGAGCGCGGCTCTGCTCCTCCTGCTCCTCGAACCCGAGCTCTTCACCGAGCTGGCTGACCTGGTGGGAGGCCTGAGCCGCAGCCTCGTGCCCGACGATCTCAGCGGTTTCCTCGACTCGGCCACCGAGCTCTACGACGCCTTCGCCGCCGCCACGGCCCTCTACGAGACCATCACCTCACCGGAGAGCCAGTTCAAGGACCTGGTGAGCCGCACCGGCGAGCTGCTGAAAGCACTGCCGGAGGAGGTGCGCGCCGAGCTGGAGAAGGGGGCCGCCGGCGAGGCGTTGGCATTCGGCGAGCGGCTGGGGCAGATCGCGGGGGCAATACCCGCGGAGGAGGACCTCGCCCTGGTGGAAAAGCTGTTCTCGGAGGAAGGCAGGGACGCGGCCTTTCAGGAGCTGGAGAAGAAGGTGAAGGCCAAGATCGAAACCGAGGCCGAGACGGCGCTTGCCAAGGCCCTCGTCCAGGGGGGCGCCGAGCTGGGCATCGACCTGCCGGCCGCGGACCTGGCCAAGGGCATCTTCGCGGGTGAATTCGACCAGGTCGGCGAGCGGACCTTGCGCGCGGGGCTGGCGAAGCTCGAGGTGGGTGGAGTGTCGCTGTCGGTGGCCGAAGCCGAGGCCCTGGCCGAGGGCGAGGCCGGACCTTTTGTCCGCGGGCGGCTGCGCAAGGGGCTGGAGACCGCCCTGGGCCGGGACCTGCCGCCGGACCTCACCGGGGCCCTGGACCAAGCCGCCGGACTGTTGGAGGGCGGCGACGTGGAGACCGCCCTCCAACTGGTCGAACGATCCCTGACCGAAGCCGGTGAGGGCGCCCTGGCAAAGTCCAAGGAGGAGCTGAGGGCCGCCCTCTGCCCGCCGGGTGCCGGTGCCGAGGCCTGCACTCTGGGGGACCTGCCGGCCGCCTGGCGCGACCGGCTCGTTGCCGACGCCCGCGCCGTGCAGATCGGCAACCGCCGTCTGTTCAGTGAGGAAGAGATCGCCGCCATCGAGAGCGGCGACCTGTCAGGTTTGGCAGCCCGGGCCCGCAACCGAGCCGAAATTCAGTTGGAAGAGATCGGGCTGGCGCCCGAGACCGCCCGGCGGGTGCTGCG
>DASPJI010000218.1:0-2314 GCA_035628695.1 Thermoanaerobaculia bacterium
AGTGATCGCTATGGACGGCTTCCTCCAGGACCTCCGGTTCGCCTTCCGCGCCCTCCGCCAGCGGCCGCTGCCGGCCGTGGTGGCGGTGGTCACGCTGGCGCTGGGGATCGGCGCCAACGCCGCCCTTTTCAGCGTCGTCGACGCGGTGTTGCTGTCGCCGCTGCCGTTCCGCGACCCGGAGCGGCTGGCGGTGGTCTGGGCGTCCAATCCAGAGGTCGCCGCCCAGGTGGGGCTGCCGGACAAGCTGCCGGTCTCCCCCGGCGCCTTCTACGATTGGAAGCGGGAATCGCGGTCGTTCGAGAAGATGGCCATGGTGAGCTCCGACCGGGTGTCCCTCACCGGCCGCGGGGAGCCGGAGCTGCTGGGCGCGGTGGCTGTCACCGGCGAGTTCTTTCAGGTGCTGGGGGCCCGGCCGCTCCTCGGGCGGACTCTGCTGCCGGAAGACGACGAGCTGGGGGAGCGGGCCACCGCCCTCCTCTCTCACGGGCTCTGGCGGCGGCGTTTCGGCGGCGATCCCGAAATCATCGGCCAGAAGATCGTCCTGGACGGCGCGCCCGTCACCGTGGTGGGCGTCATGCCCGCGGGCTTCGCCTTCCCGCGCGCGGCCGAGCTCCCCAACCTCTACGGCTTCTCCCGCGAGCCGGACCTCTGGGTCCCGATGGCCATGCCGCTGGAGCGGCGGCAGAGCCGGGGCAACCGCGGCCAGCTCGCCATCGGGCTCCTCCGGCCGGGGGTGACCATCGAGGCCGCGCGCCAGGAGATGCTGCCGATCGGCGAGCGGATGAAGAAAGCCTACGTGGAGGACACCGGCTGGGGGGTGCGGCCCGAGCCCCTGGCCGAGCAGCTCGTGGGCGACGTGCGGCCGGCGCTCCTCATCCTCCTGGGCGCCGTCGGGCTGGTGCTGCTGATCGCCTGCGCCAACGTCGCCAACCTCTTCCTCGCCCAGGCCGTGACCCGCGAGCGGGAGATCGCGGTCCGCACCGCCTTGGGAGCGGGAAGGGGGAGGCTGGCGCGGCAGCTCCTCACCGAGAGCCTGGTGACCGCGGCCGTGGGGGGCGCCCTGGGCCTCCTCGCCGCATACTGGGGCCTGCGCCTCTTCGCCTCCTGGATCCCGGAGAGCGTGCCGGTGCCGGCCGGCCTCTCGCTCGACGGCAGCGTCCTGCTCTTCACCCTGGGTGCGGTCTTCCTGGCAGGCCTCCTGTCCGGCTTGGTGCCGGCCCTCCAGACCACCCGGACCGACCTCTCGGCGGCGTTGCGCGAAGGGGGCCGCGGCGCCTCGGGCTCCGCGGCCGGCCGCCGCACGCGGAGCCTCCTGGTGGTGGCCGAGGTGGCGCTCGCCGTGCTCCTGGTGATCGGCGCCGGCCTGCTGATCCGCAGCTTCGTCCGCCTGACCGGCGTCGACCCCGGCTTCCGTGCCGAGCGGGTCCTTACCTTCGAGGTCATCCTGCCAGGCAGCCAGTACAAGCGCGCCCAGCGGGCGCCGTTCTTCGCCGCGGTGCTGGAGCGGCTGCGCGGCCTGCCGGGGGTGGAGGCCGCCGGCGCGGTCAACAACCTGCCGCTGTCCGGCGAGGAGAACATCGAGACCATCACCGTGGAAGGGCAGCCGCCGCGCGAGCCCGACGACCCGGCCCTCACCGATCTGCGCACCGCCATGCCGGGCTACTTCGAAACCATGGGGATCGCTCTCGTCGCCGGCCGGACCCTCGAGGCGCGCGACGTGGCCGGCGGCCAGCAGGTGGCGGTGATCACCGAGGGGATGGCGAAGGCCTACTTCCCCGGCGCCGGCACCGGCGACGCCATCGGCCGGCGCTTCCACCTCGGCTTCACCCCCGACCCGGAGGACGAGAACCCCTGGTGGACCGTGATCGGCGTGGTGCGCGACGTCCGCCACACCGGCCTGCACAGCGGTCCCCGGCCGCAAATGTACCTGCCCGAGACGCAGTTCCCCATGGGCCAGATGACCCTGGTGGCGCGCACCACCGGTGAGCCGCTGGCTCTGGCCGACGAGGCGCGGGCGGCCGTCTACTCGGTAGACCGTGACCAGCCGATCTCCAAAGTCCGCACCATGGAGCAGGTGCTGGGCAGGTCGGTGGCGGGGCAGCGGTTCAACATGATCCTGCTGACCGTCTTCGCCGGCCTCGCCCTGGCGCTGGCGGCGGTCGGCATCTACGGCATCACCGCGTACTCGGTGACGCAGCGGACCCGGGAGATGGGGCTGCGCCTGGCCCTCGGAGCGCGGCGCGGCCAGGTGCTGGGTCTGGTGGTGCGGCAGGCCGGGATGCTGGCGCTCGCCGGCATCGCCGCGGGCCTCGGC
>DASPJI010000219.1:0-3341 GCA_035628695.1 Thermoanaerobaculia bacterium
TTCGTCCGGGAGAGTGGAGCGCGCCTCTACCGTACGGGAGACCTCGCCCGCCGGCTGGTGAGCGGTGAGGTGGAGTTCCTCGGCCGCGCCGACCACCAGGTTAAGGTCCGGGGGTTCCGGATCGAGCTGGGGGAGATCGAGGCGGCGCTCGCCGCCCAGCCTGCGGTGGCTCAGGCGGTGATCGTGGCCCTGCCGGACACCATGTGCAGTACCCGGCTCGTGGCTTACCTGGTCCCCGCCGAGGGGGACGTGGCGGATGCGGAGGAGCTCCGGGCGGCTCTGCGCGAGTCGCTTCCGGAGTACATGATTCCTGCCCATTTCATCCCGCTCCCGGCCCTCCCCCTGACCCCCAACGGAAAGGTGGACCGGAAGGCCCTGCCGGCACCCGGTGGAGAGCGGCCAGATCTCCGAGCGGAGCACTTGGCTCCCCGCACACCGGTCGAGGAGGTGCTCGCGGCGGTCTGGACCGAAGTCCTGGGCCGGCCCGGCATCGGCGTTCATGACAACTTCTTCAAGCTGGGCGGCCACTCGCTGCTGGCGACCCAGGTGGTCTCGCGAATCCGCCAGGCTTTCGGCGTGGAGCTGCCGATCCGCGACCTGTTCGAGGCGCCGACGGTGGCCGGGCTGGCGGCGCGGGTCGACCGGAGCGGCGGCCAGGCGGAGGTCCCGCCGGAGGTCCCGCCGATCAAGCGGGTGCCGCGGGAGGCCCACCTGCCGCTCTCCTTCGCCCAGCAGCGGCTCTGGTTCCTGGAGCGGCTCTCGCCGGGCGGCGTGGCCTACAACATCCCCTTGGCCGTGCGGCTCTCGGGCGCGCTCGACGCTCAAGTGCTCGAGAACGCCCTGCTCGAGGTGGCGCGCCGCCACGAGGCTCTCCGCACGACCTTCGCCGAGCGCGACGACCTTCCTGTGCAGGTCATCACGCCCGAGCCGCCGATCTTCCTGGTGGTCGGCGACCTGTCGGATCTCCCCCAGGCCGCGCGTGAGCTCGAGATGTCGCGGCGGGCGCTGGCCGAGGCGCTGCGGCCGTTCGACTTGGCGGCGGGCCCCCTCGTGAGGGCGCTGCTGCTGCGTCTGGACGAGGAGGAGCACGCGCTGCTGGTGACCATGCACCACATCGTCACCGACGGCTGGTCGATGGGCATCTTCCTGCGCGAGCTCACCGCGCTCTACGGCGCCTTCGTTCAGGGCCGGCCTTCTCCCCTGCCGGAGCTGCCGATCCAGTACGGGGACTTCGCGGCCTGGCAGCGGGCCTGGCTCACGGGCGGCGTCCTGGACGCGCAGCTCGGCTACTGGCAGGGGCGCCTGGCCGGGGCTCCGCCTCGTCTCATCCTTCCCTCCGACCGGCCCCGGCCGGCGTTGGAAACCCATCGTGGTGCTTCCCGGCCGGTGGAGCTGACTCCCGAGCTGTCGCACGCCCTTGCCACGCTGGCCGGGCGCGAGGGCGCGACGCCTTTCATGGTCCTGGTCGCAGGGTTCGCGGCTCTCCTGGGCCGCTATTCCGGCCAGGACGACGTGGTGGTGGGCTCGCCCATCGCGGGCCGCACCCGGCGGGAGGTCGAGGGGTTGATCGGCTTCTTCGTCAACACCCTGGCGCTGCGGGTGGAGCTGGCGGACAGGCCGGATTTCTCGGGTCTGTTGCGGCAGGTGCGGCGGACGGCGCTGGATGCCTACGCCCACCAGGACCTCCCCTTCGAGCGCCTGGTCGAAGAACTGGTTACGGAGCGGGATCTGGGCCACTCGCCGCTGTTCCAGGTGATGCTGGCGGTGCAGAACACTCCGGCAGGCCCGTCGGGGATGCCGCCGGTGCCGGGGCTGGAGCTCCGCCCCGTGGAGGTGGAGGCCGGAACGGCGAAGTTCGAGCTGAGCCTGAGCTTCGCTCCACGCGGCGAGGAACTACTGGGAGACCTCGACTACAACACCGACCTGTTCGACTCCGCCACGGCGGAAAGGCTGGCGCGACACTTCGTGCGGCTGCTGGAAGGGGCGGTGGCGGCCCCGGAGATCCCGCTGCCGGAGCTCTCTCTCCTGGCTCCATCCGAGCAGCAGCACGTCCTGCGAGAGTGGAATGACACGGCGACGGATTACGGTGCGGAGTCCGGAGTCTGCCTGCACGGGCTGGTGAGGGCTCAGGTGGAGCGCGCTCCGGACGCGGTGGCGGCGGTGTCGGAGGACGAGCACCTGAGCTATCGCGAACTGGCGCGGCAGGCCGGCTGCCTGGCGCCCCGTCTGACGGAGGTGGGGGCCGGCCCGGAGTCGGTGGTGGCGATCTGCGCCGAGCGGTCGCTGGAGATGATCGTGGGCATGCTCGGGATCCTCGAGGCCGGAGGGGCCTATCTGCCGCTCGACCCTTCGTATCCGCGGGAGCGTCTGGCGCTGATCCTGGAGAGCTCCGCGGCGGCGGCGGTGCTGGTCCAGGACCATCTGCAGGACCGCCTGCCGGCGGCGCCCGTTCCGCGGCTGCCGCTCGGTCCGGGTCGCGAGGGCCTGGCCTGGATGCCTCCGGAGGCCCGGCCCGAGAACCTGGCCTACGTCATCTTCACCTCGGGCTCGACGGGCACGCCCAAGGGGGCGATGGTGCCGCACCGGGCGATCGTCAACCGTCTGCTCTGGATGCAGGCGGCCTATGGCCTGAGCCCGGCGGACCGGGTGCTGCAGAAGACGCCGTTCGGCTTCGACGTATCGGTGTGGGAGTTTTTCTGGCCCCTCCTGGTGGGGGCGCCCCTGGTGTTCGCCCGTCCCGAGGGTCACAAGGACCCCGGTTACCTGGCGGCGCTGATCGCCGAGCAGGGGATCACCGTTCTGCACTTCGTCCCCTCGATGCTGCGCGCCTTCCTGGAGACGGACCGCCAGGAGAGCTGTGTTTCCGTCCGGGCGGTGATGGCTAGCGGCGAGGCGCTGCCGCTCGACCTGACGGAGCGGTTCTTCGAGTGGATGCCGGGAGAGCTGCACAACCTCTACGGACCCACCGAAGCGGCGGTGGACGTCAGCTCCTGGGCCTGCGCGCCGGCGGAGGAGCGGCGATCGGTCCCGATCGGCCGTCCCATCGCCAACCTGCGTCTGCATGTCACCGACCGGAGCTGGCAGCCGGCGCCGATGGGCGTGGCCGGAGAGCTGTTGATCGGCGGCGTCGGGCTGGGGCGCGGCTACCTGGGGCGACCGGAGCTGACCGCGGAGCGGTTCGTGCCCGACCCGTTCGCCGCCCTGTGGAGTGAGCCGGGGGCGCGGGTCTACCGGACCGGCGACCTGGCCCGGCAACTGCCGGGCGGCGAGATCGATTTCCTGGGGCGGATCGACTTCCAAGTCAAGATCCGCGGCTTCCGGATCGAGCTGGGGGAGATCGA
>DASPJI010000220.1:0-6340 GCA_035628695.1 Thermoanaerobaculia bacterium
CCGGCGCCGGGCGGCTGGGTCGTGCGGGCGCGCTGGTCGGTGCTCCCCGCCGAGGGGGAAGGCGACGGCGCGTTCCGGGAGACCTTCCCCCAAGAGCCGCCGTTCGGCCGCGCCGCCGATCTGGCCATCGAGGTCGTCGACCAGGACGGCGGCCAGGAACAGCCAACGGTCCTGACCACCGGCCTGGAGGGCAAGGACGGCGCCTCCATCCTCCTCCTCGACGCCGACCCCGGCGCGCCGGGGCTCTTCGAGATGCTGAAGATCAAGGGGTGCTGAGCCTTTCCCTGCCAGGATGGAGTAGGCTTGACCTGGTGAGGAGCAGCGAATGCAACGGCAACTGACGATGGTGTACTGGCGCGGAGAGAAGCACTGGCTGGGGAAGCTCTTGGAGCATCCCGACATCATGACCCAGGGCGAGACGCTGGAAGAGCTGGAAGTGAATCTTCGCGATGCTTTCAAAGAGATGGTCCTCGAGGATGTCCCCGAGGGCCATCAGATCAAGCAGATCGCCGTTTGAGGCGAGCCGAATTCGTCCGGCAGCTTGTCCGCGATGGTTGTGTGCTGCATCGCCATGGTGGGCGCCATGACATCTACGTGAATCCGGCTACAGGCCAGAAACAGCCGGTTCCCCGCCACTCCGAAATCGACAACGCTCTCGCCAAGCACATCAGGAAGTACCTCGGCCTACCGTCCTGACCCAGGGCTGCCAGGGCGCCGGTCCGGGAGCGCGGCGCACCTCTTCCTTCAGAAGCCGCCAACACCTCGTTGCGGGCTCTTGGAGGGTCCCCCATGCGGAAGAAGCTCCTGTTCCTTGCCTCCGCCGTCCTCACCACCGCGGCGCTGGCCCTGCCGGTACCCCGCGCCGAAGCCGAGGTCACGTGCAGCCTTCGATGCATCTGCGGCGTCGTGATCTGCACTTGCACCGATGGCAGCGAGTGCACGATCCAGCCTCCCTACCCGCCGATCCCCTGCATCTGGATCAACTGCGACGGGGGAGAGCTGGACTAGGGGGCCTCGAACAGGCTCCCCTGATCCCCCTCGGGTCCCGAGTAGACGAGCCGGCCTCCGGGCATGACCCTGGCATTCGGGTCCAGCTCATGGAGGTCGGCGCGGCCGGGGCCCAGGATGTGACGGACCTCGATCCCCCTCGCCACCAGGGCATCCGAGATCAGCCGCCGGTGGCAGCGCCAGGGGACGGCCTCGGCGCAGAGGATCACCGTCACCCGCTCCGAGCCGAGCCGGATCAGCCTCTCCAGGGCGGCACCGAACTCCGGAGTCTCCATGTGGTCGGCGTAGCCGCGGAAGGCTTCCACCCGCCAGGCGGTGTGGGGGGAGCCGGGGCGCGCCGGCCGCCGGCCCCCCAGGTCCGGTTCATGCACGTAGCCCACGCCGGCGGCAGCCAGGGACGCCTCCAGGGCGTCCCTGGAGAACTGGGGATGGCGGCGCGAGCCGGGGTAGCGGCGGACGTCCACCAGCACCTCGACGCCGGGCTCGGAGAGGAGCGCCAAAAGCTCCTCGATGGAGCGCGTCGAGTGACCCACGGTGAAGATCGGCGCCATGCGGCTACTATATGCCTGCCCTGAGGGGGGAGAGGCAACGGAGAGGAGACGTTGCAGATCCGAGTCCTTACGTACAACATCCATCGGGCCATCGGTGTGGACCGCCGCTTCCGGCCCGAGCGCGTCGCGGGGATCATCGCTCACTACGACCCCGACCTGGTCCTGCTCCAGGAGGTGGACGAAGGGGCGCCGAGGTCGCGCGAGCTGGACTTGGCCAAGGAGATGGCTCACGTCCTCAACTTCCCCTACTTCGCCGTAGGCCACAACGTCAGCCTGCGCAAGGGGAGGTACGGCAACGCCACCCTCAGCCGGTTCCCCATCGTGCGCGAGCGCAATATCGACCTCACCATCGGCATCCGCAAGCGGCGGGGGTGCCAGCACACGAGCCTGGTGCTGGGGGAGGGGAGGCACCTGGAGGTGTTCAACCTCCACCTCGGCCTCTCCGCCCGCGAGCGCCACCGGCAGATCGAGCTCCTGGTCCGCTGCTCCGAGTTCGTCCACGTCGATGGCGACACGCCCGTGCTGGTGGGGGGGGACTTCAACGACTGGCGGTCGCTCCTGCGGCCCGCCTTCACCAACGGCCTCGGCTTCCGGTCCGCCACCGACAACCGCCGTTTCGGCACTGACTGGGCCATGCCCACCTACCCCTCCTTCTCGCCCCAGGGGGCGCTGGACCGCATCTACTATCGCGGCCCCATCGAGCTGCTCACGGTCCGCCGCTGCCGGCTCCAGGCCTCCCGGGTGGCCAGCGACCACCTGCCGGTCATCGCCGATTTCGACCTCCGCTGACACCCTCCGGGCCATCCTCTGGGATGGGGGGCGTTCCCGCGCCGGCCCGGAGGGTTTATGCTTGTCGGGCTCCCAGCATGGCTGAGCGGGGCACCGGCCCCGCGCGCGACGACAGTGAGGGAATCAGAGATGCCCCGTCCCGCCGTCCTTCTGGTCGATCCCGAGGTCTCCCGCCGGAAGGACCTCGCCCACGGCCTGTCCGGATTCGGCTATGAGGTCATCCCCGCGGTGGACGAGCAGGAGGGCCGGCGCTTCGCCGCGGGGCTGGGCCCCGGCGTCGTCGTGGCCCCCGCGGAGCTGGCGCGCTCCGGCGGACCGGTGACGGAGCGCTTCGCCGGCATTCCAGGCGAGGGTGCGGCGTCCCGTCACACCCTGCTCCTCCTCGGCAAGGGAGAGGAGGACGGGCGCGACCTGCCGGAGGAGGTGCTCTTCCTCCAGGCGAACGGCTTCCCGCCCTCGGACCTGGTGCGGCGCATCCATCTGGTCCTTCTCGGGAGGGAGATCGGCCTGGAGCCGGACGCCGGGCTCGACTCGCTGGTCGGCGACCTGTCGCTGGTCTCGTTGTTCGAGCTGCTGCGAGACCTCCAGCGCGCCCGCGCCTCGGCCCGCGTCGTCTGCGCCGAGGGGGAGGTGACCTTCGAGGAGGGGGAGGTGATCTCTGCCACGGCGGGGCACGCCCGCGGCCTCAAGGCCTTCTTCCGGCTGGGATCCCTGAGCGCCGGCCCGTTCTGGGTCCAGCTCCGCGACCCGCGGCAGTCTCAGGCAGGACGCCGGGAGATCCAGGAGGATCTGAAGGCCCTCATCATCCGCGCCCTGGAGGAGCAGGTGCACGACGCGCCGGACCCGCGGACCCGGGTGCGGATCGAGATGGGGCCCTCCTTCTTCGACACCCGCTTCAACCCGCGCCAGCAGGAGCTGCTGGCGGCGCTCCCCTCGTGCCCGACGGTGGGCCGGCTGCTGGACGCCCTCCCGGCCAGCGACGGCGAGATCCTGCGCGACCTCCTGGAGCTGCGCGAGCTGGGTCTGTTGAGGCTGGAGGAGCCGCAGGATCTGGTCCGGGTGGTCACCGACTCGACCTCGGACCTGCCGCCGGAGCTGGCGCGGGCGCACGGCATCCATGTCGTGCCTCTCCTCGTCCTCTTCGGCGACCGCGTCTACCACGACGGAGTGGACCTGCGGCCCCGGGAGCTCTACGAGCAGCTCGAGAAGGGGGAGGTCCATCCGAAGACCAATCCGCCGCTCCAGCGGGACTTCCTGGAAGCCTACGGCGGGCTCGCGGGACGCAAGGACCTGATCTCCGTCCACCTCTCCGGCAAGCTGTCGCAGACGCTGGAGCACGCGCGGGCGGCGGTGGCGGAGGGGCTCCCCTCGTTCCAGGACGCCCGCGGGCCGGCCGAGCGGGTGACCATCAAGGTGGTGGACAGCGGCAACGTCAGCCTGGGCCTGGGGATGATGGCGCTCTTCGCGGCCCGCATGGCGCGGCGCGGCGTCGAGCCGGACGTGATCGCCGAGCGGCTGGAGGCGATGCGTGGGAGGATGCACGTGCTGTTCGCCGTCGACAGCCTCGACTACCTGGCGCGCGGCGGGCGCATCGGCAAGGGCCGGGCGCTGATGGGGAACCTGCTCGGGATCAAGCCGATCCTGGGGGTGGTGGACGGCGAGGTGGTGTCGCTCGACAAGGTGCGGGGCGGGCGGGCCGCGCAGCCGCGGCTGGTGGAGCTGTTCCGGCAGCGGGTGGACCCGTCGCGGCCGGTGATGGCGAGCATCGCCCACGCCAAGGCGCCGGTCTGGGCCGACCGCCTGCGGGGGCTGTTGCAGCAGAGCTTTCAGACGGTCGAGCTGATCGTCGCCGAGATGGGCCCGGTGGTGGGCACCCATGCCGGGCCGGGTACGGTGGGCGCCTGTCTCTTCCAGCCCACGGACGAGGAGCTGACCCTGATCGCCCCCTTGCCGGAGACCCTGTAGATGAGCAACGACGTCCGTACCATCGTCCTCACCGGCGCGACCAAGGGTCTGGGCCGGGCGCTGTCCCGCTGCCTGGCGGAGATGGGTCATGTGGTCCTGGGCTGCGGCCGGTCGCGCGAGCGGGTGGAGGAGCTGCGGGGGGAGCTCGGGGGCCAGCACCGCTTCGACGTGGTGGACGTGGCCTCGGCCGCCGAGGTCCACGCCTGGGCCGAGCGCCTCCTCGCCCGCTATCCGGCGCCCGACCTGCTGCTCAACAACGCCGGCCTGATCAACGCCGGCGCGCCGCTCTGGGAGGTCTTCGAGGAGGAGTTCTCGCGGGTGGTGGACGTCAACCTCAAGGGGACCTACCACACCATCCGCGCCTTCCTGCCGGCGATGCTGGAGCGGGGCCGGGGGGTGGTGGTCAACTTCAGCTCCGGCTGGGGCCGCTCCACCTCGCCGGAGATGGCCCCCTACTGCGCCACCAAGTGGGCGGTGGAGGGCCTGACCAAGGCGCTGGCGCAGGAGCTGCCGTCCGGAGTCGCGGCGGTGGCACTCAACCCGGGGATCATCCACACCGAGATGCTGGAGACCTGCTTCGGCCAGTCCGCCAAGAGCTATCCCGGCCCCGCCAAATGGGCCGACCGCGCCGCCCCCTTCCTCCTCGGCCTCGGCCCCGAGCACAACGGCAAGAGCCTGACGGTGCCGGGGTTCTGAGGAATAGTCCGGCCGCGCGAGCTGTAATATTCATAGCTTCACAGAAAGGCGCACCACCATGTCCGACGACCGCAAGTACCGCCAGCGTGGCTATCACGATAGTGATCGGGGGGCCCAGCCGTCTCGCGGGCCGATGCCGCCGCGGGAGAAGAAGGAGGGGCCGCGGGGGAGAGGGTTGGGGGCGCCGTCCGAGAGCGTGTTCCGGTGCGCCCATTGCAACGAGAAGCGGCCGCTGTTCGAGGAGCTGACGGTGGACGCGGTCTGTGGCAAGTGCAACACCTCTCTCCACACCTGCGCTACTTGCATCCACTTCGACACATCGGTCCGCTGGGAGTGCCGGCAGGTGGAGTCCCTGCCGGCACGGGTGGCCAAGAAGCGGGACCGCAACGAGTGCGCCTTCTTCACCCCCAAGACGGTCCAGGAGTTCGCCAAGGAGAGCGAAAAGGGCTCTCCGGGCGATGCCAGGTCGGCCTTCGACGCGCTGTTCAAGTTCTAGGCGGGTGGGTCGCTCCTTCCCCCGCCCCCTCCAGACCCACCCCTACATTTTCTTCTTGTATCCCGGCCCCCGCACCACCCTTCCGGGGGTGGCGCCGGTGGGCTCGCCGTCCTTGAGCACCTGGACGCCGTTGACGAAGACGTGCCGGACGCCGGTCGAGTACTGGTGCGGCTTGTCGAAGGTGGCGTGGTCCTGCACCTTGGCCGGATCGAAGACCACCAGGTCGGCGTAGTAGCCCTCCCGGAGCCGGCCGCGCCGCTCGATTTTCAGGTTCTCCGCCGGCAGCGACGTCAGACGCCGGACCGCCTCTTCCAGGGGGATGATCTTCTCGTCCCGCACGTAGCGGCCGAGCAGGCGGGCGACGTTGCCGTAGGCCCGGGGGTGGGGGTTGGACTTGAGGAAGACCCCCTCCGGGGCCAGCGCCTCGGCGTCCGAGCCGAAGCTCACCCAGGGGATGGCGATCTGGCGCCGGACGTTGTCCTCCGACATCAGGAAGTAGACGGTGCCCACCCGGCTGTCGTCCTCGATCACCAGGTCCATGGCCGTCTCCTCGGGGGACTTGCCGCGCATCTTCGCCACCTCGGCCAGGGTCTTGCCGGTCAGCGGCTTCAGGGCGTCGCTCTTGAACGCCACCAGCAGGACGTTGTCGGGGCTGCCGGCGGAGAGGAGCAGGTTCTCCCACTCATCGGTCGGCGTCCTCATCTCCTTCATGATCCGCTCGCGGATGGCCGGGTCCTGCAGCCGCTTCTTCCAGGCCTCGAGCCCCCCCTCCTGCACCCAGGGGGGCATGGCGGCGTCGAGTCCGGTGGCGCCGGCGGTGTAGTTGTACATGTCG
>DASPJI010000221.1:0-2185 GCA_035628695.1 Thermoanaerobaculia bacterium
GTCCGAGAGGGCGCCGTAGAAGACCCAGTAGTGGCCGTTGACCGCGCGGCCGTCCAGTACCTTGACCACCAGCTCGGCGTTGTTTTCGTCGAAGAACCAGAAATAGCCGGAGTCGCCGGTGAGGGCCACGGGCTGCCCCACCCCGGTACGGCCGGCGTGGTCGGCCCAGCGCACCCCGGCCAGGAAGCGGCCCCCCTGGAGCGGCAGGTCGAGAGGGGTTGCGGGGTCGAGGATCTGCCCGTAGATCCCCTCGCTGAAGCATTGGAAAGGCGCGCCGACGATCGGGGGCAACGGCCGGCCGGTCCCCCAAGCGATGAGGGCGCGGCCCATCGGGTCCACCGTCAGTGCCGGCGAGGTCGTCGTATCGAACGACGGGAAGAGGGACGAGACCGGTTCCTGCCCTCCCAGAGGGTTGCCGTCCGCGCCGAACCGGCGGACGTAGACGCGGGCGCCCTCGGGCTGCGCGCCGGTGGGTGCTCCCAGCCAGGCCAGCAGGAAGTTGCCGCTGCCATCGGTCGCGACCGACGGCCCGGAGAGCTCGTCCCATGCGCCGAGATCCAAGCGAAAAGCGTCTCCCAGGGGATCGCCGAGAGCCGTGTAGATCCGGCCGCGCAGCACGAGGCCCTCGGGCGTCTGCTCCCGCCAGACCACGAAGACGCGGCCGGCGGCGCCCACGGCCAGGGAGGGCCTGGGGAGCCGCTGGGGGACCGGCACGGGATCGAGACCGAAGGTGCCGATATGGATATAGGGGGGCTCCTGCCCGGGTTTGACGAGCATCAGGCCCAGGTTGCCTCCCCGCAAGGTCGGATCGGAAAAGCTCCGCGCGGCCGCGTCACTGAAGGCGACGGCCAGACCGGCAGGGCCATGCGCCACGACGGCGGGATCGTAGCCCTGGGGAAATGTGTCCTCGGGTACGCCGGCGAACCCGAGGAGCCACTGCTCGGCGTCCAGGGCCTCTCCCGTGGGGCCATAGCGCCGCAGGAGGATCGAATCCTTATTGGCCCAGACCACCGCGAAGCCGCCGCCCGGCTCCGCGGTCACGTCCACACCCCCTCGGGGAGACCGGGCCGAGATCTCGAAAGCCTCACCGAGGGACGATCCCGAGGCGTTGAACAGCCGACCCTGGACCGTGCCCTCCCCCCGGGAGTCGCCCCAGACCACCAGGAACGTGCCGCCGGCGTTCGCCGCCACGGCGGGCCGGGCCGGCTGCTCCGTCTCGCTGGTGAGCAGGGTCTCGGGCCCCAGCGGCCGGCCGTCGCGGTCGAAGAGCCGCAGATAGACCGCCGGGCTCGCCAGCAGCGGCTGGGGACGGGAGCCGCCCCAGACCGCCGCGAAGCCGCCGCCAGGCAGGAAGGCCACGTCCGGCGCCGTCTCGGTGCAGCGCGGCTCTTCGTCGAGGAGGAACGGCGCGGATGGCGTGGCCCCTCGCGCCGGCAGGCCCGGAAGGGCCACCGCCGTCAGGAGCAGGAGCGCGAGAAGCCTCTGGAACCGCATGGAGATCCTCCTGTGTCAGAACGCGTCGGTATCGGCGCGGCTGGCGAGCCGGCCGGGCGGATTATGGTAGACCCGCTCCTCCCCGGTCTCGTTGTCGCGCACGTGGATCCAGTGCTCCACGTCGGTGAGCGCGCCGGAGAAGAACCAGAAGCGGCCGTTGACCGCCCGGCCGTCCAGCACCTTCACCACCAGCTCGACGTTGTTCTGGCCGAAGAACCAGAAATAGCCGCTGTGATAGCCGAGCACCGCCCCCCTCGCCAGCCCGGTCGTACCGTTGGCCCGCCACTCGACCGCCACATCGAAGCGGCCGCCGAGGCAGAAGCCGGTGGAAGGGGTGGTCACGTTGTCGCCGCAGAACCCGACGGTGGGGAATGCCTTGCCCGTCGCCAGCCCGGAGGACGCGAGGAAGCCCAGCTCGTTGGGAGCCGAGAGCACCGGCGCTCCGGCCTGGCCCGGCACCGCGAAGGCCATGGTGTCCGCCCGGCTGGTGAGCCGCCCGGCCGGATTGGTGTAGGTCTTCACCTCCCCGGTCAAGGTGTCCCGCACCTCCAGGGTATAGGCCACGTCCGAGAGGGCGCCGTAGAAGACCCAGTAGTGGCCGTTGACCGCGCGGCCGTCCAGTACCTTGACCACCAGCTCGGCGTTGTTTTCGTCGAAGAACCAGAAATAGCCGGAGTCGCCGGTGAGGGCC